>CAXRGK010000054.1:0-3423 GCA_964230145.1 Burkholderiaceae bacterium
GCCATGACACTGACTGAACTCAAATACATCGTCGCGGTGGCCCGCGAAAAGCACTTCGGCAAGGCGGCCGAGGCCTGTCATGTGTCGCAGCCAACGCTGTCGCTGGCGATCAAGAAGCTCGAAGAGGAACTGGACGTCAAGCTCTTTGAGCGCAGTGCGTCCGAGGTGGCGGTCACGCCGCTGGGCGAAGAAATCGTGCGCCAGGCGCAGAGCGTGCTGGAGCAGGCGGCCGAGATCAAGGAAATTGCCAAGCGCGGCAAGGACCCGCTGGCCGGACCGATCCGGCTGGGGGTGATCTACACGATTGGCCCCTACCTGCTGCCCGACCTGGTGCGCGAGGTGATTCACTCGATCCCCCAGATGCCCCTGATGCTGCAGGAAAACCTGACTGTGCGCCTGCTGGAGATGCTGCGCACCGGCGAGATCGACTGCGCCATCCTGGCAGAGCCCTTCCCGGACGCCGGTCTCGCGATCGCGCCGCTTTACGATGAGCCCTTCATGGCCGCCGTGCCGGCCAATCACCCCTTGGCTGACAAAAAAGCGGTGTCTGCCGAGGCGCTCAAGAACGAGACCATGTTGCTGTTGGGCGCGGGGCATTGCTTTCGAGACCATGTGCTGGAGGTCTGCCCCGAGTTCGCGCGCTTTGCCAACCATGCCGACGGCATCCGCAAAACCTTCGAGGGTTCCTCGCTGGAAACCATCAAGCACATGGTGGCGGCCGGTATGGGCATCACCATGGTGCCGCGCCTGTCGGTTCCGGACACCAAGCCTGCCAGCAAACGCGCGGCCAGCCGTCTGGACATGCCGGTGCGTTACCTGCCGGTGGTCGACGCCCATGGCGGGCCACCGCCCACCCGGCGCGTGGTGCTGGCCTGGAGGCGCAGCTTCACCCGCTACGAGGCGATTGCCGCCTTGCGAAACGCCATCTACGCCTGCCCGCTCAAGGGTGTGACCCGTCTGTCCTGAGCAGACATCCGCGATCAGGGACGCGCTCCCACAAAGCCAATATGTCCGACAAACTCAAGCTGTACCTCGACCTGATCCGCTGGAACCGGCCGGCAGGCTGGCTGCTGCTGCTGTGGCCCTCGCTGGCGGCGTTGTGGGTGGCAGCGGGTGGTTTTCCGGGCTGGCATCTGTTGGTGGTGTTCACGCTCGGCACCGTCCTGATGCGCAGCGCAGGCTGCTGCGTGAACGATGTGGCCGACCGCGACTTTGACCGCCATGTCAAGCGCACGGCCCAGCGCCCGGTGACCAGCGGGCGCATCGGCACGCGTGAGGCGCTGGCCGTCGGTGCGGTGCTGGCACTTTGTGCTTTTGGGTTGGTGCTGACCACCAACGAGGCCACCATCGCCTGGTCATTCGCTGCGCTGGTGGTGACCCTGATTTATCCCTTTGCCAAGCGTTACGTCTCCATGCCACAGGCGGTGCTCGGTGTGGCTTTCAGCTTCGGCATCCCCATGGCATTTGCAGCGGTGCAGGGCGAAGTGCCAGCGCTGGCCTGGGGCCTGCTGGTGGGCAACCTGTTCTGGGTGCTGGCCTACGACACCGAATACGCCATGGTCGACCGCGACGACGACCTCAAGATCGGCATGAAGACCTCGGCCATCACGCTGGGCAACCGGGATGTGCCTGCCATCATGGCTTTTTATGTGGCCTACCTGCTGGTCTGGGCGGCGCTGCTGCCAGTGCCGCGCCAAAGCCCGCTGTTTGCGCTGGGCTGGACGGCGGCGGCCGCCCAGGTGCTTTGGCATTACTTCCTGATCCGCCAGCGCACCCGCGAAGGTTGTTTCAAGGCCTTCCGGCTGAACCACTGGCTGGGGTTCAGTGTGTTCGCGGGCGTGGTGCTGGGCTACGGCTTTTAAACCTTGCCGAACTCGTCGCCCAGTTCGCGGGCCCGCTGTTCAGCGGCCTGCATGGCGGCAATGAACGCCGGCTTGATGCCAGCGTTTTCCATGGCGGTGATGGCCGCATAGGTGGTGCCACCCTTGGAGGTGACACGCTGGCGCAGCACCTCGGGCGAATCGCTGGAGGCTGCTGCCAGAGAGGAAGCGCCTGCGAAGGTGGCCACAGCCAACTTGTACGCCTGTTCGGCTGACAGGCCCATGCCCACACCCGCTTCGGTCATGGCTTCAAGGAAAAAGAACACATAGGCGGGGCCCGAGCCGGACAGGGCGGTGACGGCGTCCAGATGAGACTCCCGGTCCACCCACAGGTACTGACCGGTGGTGGCGATGATCTGCTCGACGTTGGCCTTCTGGTTTTCTGACACGCCGGGGCAGGCAAAGAGGGCGGTCATTCCCTGACCGACCAGGGCCGGGGTGTTGGGCATGCTGCGCACCACGCATGTGCTGCCCAGCCAGTTGCACATGCTGTCGGTGCGGATGCCGGCGGCCACAGACAAATGCAGGGCTTGGCGGGTGTGGGCCGCCACAGGGGCTGCCGCTTCCTTGAACACCTGGGGCTTGACGGCCCAGACCACGAGCTGGGCGGTCACGAGGGACGGACCGGCCTGAGACAGCACCGTGACGCCGAAATCCTTTTGCAGGCGGGTGGCGGTATCGGCAAAAGGTTCGACCACCGTAATGCATGAAGGAGGCGTGCCTTGGCGGATCAGGCCGCCGATGATGGCGCTGGCCATGTTGCCGCCGCCAATGAAGGCAATGTGCTGGAAATTGGAGTCCATATTGGTATGTGCTGAGTCGGATGCCGCCGATTGTCACCGCTGGCGCTGGCCTTTGGGCGACGGGGCCCGTTTGAATCCATTTCGGTTCCTTTTTCGCCTGGAGAGCAGTGTTCGAAGGAAAACTCGGGAAACAGTTGACTGCAGCGTGGGTTTTTGTGATAATAGAGGGCTTCGCCTTCATTGGGGGCGCAGTTATCTGCCCAATCTGAAGCGCTGCGAGTGGTTCGCAGCGGGGATGACGGGTCCAAGACTGATTCCTCTGGCGCTTGCCTTCGGGTGGGTGGCTCAGGAATACAAGTTGGGAATATTGAAATGATCCAGACAGAATCTCGGTTGGACGTTGCCGACAACACCGGTGCCAAGTCCGTGCTGTGCATCAAGGTGCTCGGCGGGTCCAAGCGCCGCTACGCCAGTGTTGGCGACATCATCAAGGTGACCATCAAGGAAGCCGCTCCGCGTGGCCGCGTCAAAAAAGGCGAGGTGTACAGCGCAGTGGTGGTCCGTACCGCCAAAGGCATCCGCCGTGGCGATGGTTCCCTTGTCAAATTCGATGGCAATGCAGCCGTGTTGCTGAATGCCAAACTTGAGCCCATCGGCACCCGCATCTTCGGCCCGGTCACGCGTGAACTGCGTACCGAGAAGTTCATGAAGATCGTGTCCCTGGCTCCCGAAGTGCTCTAAAGAGGACGCGCCATGAACAAGATTATCAAAGGCGACGAAGTCATCGTGATCACCGGTCG
>CAXRGK010000055.1:0-10455 GCA_964230145.1 Burkholderiaceae bacterium
GCTGGGCGAGGCCATGGTCAAGCGCGGCCACAAGAAGGCAGTGTGGATCTCCTGGAAATACGCTGCCGGGGACGAGGCCTATGAAGGCTTCAAGGAGAGCTACACCAAGGCCGGCGGCACCATCGTCAAGGAGCTCGGCCTGCCCTTCCCCAACGTCGAATTCCAGGCGCTGCTGACCGAAATCGCCGCCCTCAAGCCCGACGCCGTGGCCTGCTTCTTTGCCGGTGGTGGCGCGGCCAAATTCATGAAAGACTACGCCGCGGCGGGCCTGAAGGACAAGATTCCGCTCTATGGCTCGGGCTTCCTGACCGAGGGCGTGATTGAGGCTGCAGGTCCTGCCGCCGAAGGCGTGCTGTCCACACTGCACTACGGCGATGGCATCGAGACCAAGCGCAACAACGAATTCCGCCTGAACTATGCCAAAACCTTCAAGATGCAACCTGACGTGTATGCCGTGCAAGGCTATGACACCGGCCTGCTGCTGATCCAGGGTGCCAACGCCGTCAAGGGTGATCTGAGCAACAAGGCCGCCCTGTACAAGGCCATGGAAGGCGCCACCATCGACAGCCCGCGCGGCAAGTGGACCATGAGCAAGGCGCACAACCCGGTGCAGGACATCTACCTGCGCCAGGTCGTCGGCAAGGAAAACAAGGTGATCGGTGTGGCCGCCAAGGCCCTGTCCGATTCGGGCGCCGGCTGCCGCCTGTAAACCACAACTGCTTGTCCCGAGCTTGTCGAAGTGCTTTGACGCTTCGACAGGCTCAGCGCGAAAGGTTCGGCTTCCCAACGGCGGATGTGATCCGCCGTTTTCACAAGCACTTCCCCATTTCTGTCACAGGTTCTGATGGACTTCATCAACTTCCTCATCCAGCCGCTCAACAGCGTCCAGTACGGGCTGCTGCTGTTCATGCTGGCCGCGGGCCTCACGCTGATCTTCGGCATCATGGGCGTGGTCAATCTCGCGCACGGCAGCTTCTACATGCTGGGCGCTTACCTGGCCTGGTCACTGGCTGGCCTGCTGGGCAGCTTCACCCTGGCCATCGTGGTCGGCACGGCACTGTCGGTGGCCTTTGGCCTGCTGCTGGAAAAAGTGCTGTTCCGCCACTTCTACCACCGCGACCACCTCGACCAGGTGCTGCTGACCTTTGGCCTGATCTATGTGTTCGAGGAACTGCGCTCCATGCTTTGGGGCGACGATGTGCATGGCCTGCAGGTGCCCGAGGCGCTGTCGGCCTCGATCCCGCTGACCGACACGCTGTCTTACCCGGTGTACCGCCTGTTCATGTCGGGCATCTGCCTGCTGCTGGCGCTGGGTCTGTACCTGCTGATTTCCAAAACCCGGCTGGGTATGAAGATCCGTGCGGGCGCCTTCAACCACGAGATGACCGAAGCACTGGGTGTGAACATCACCCTGATCCACGCCGTGGTGTTTGCGCTGGGCGTGGGCCTGGCCTCGATCGCCGGCATGATCGCCGCGCCGATTTCCAGCGTCTACCCCAATATGGGCTCTCAGGTGCTGATCATGTGCTTTGTGGTGGTGGTGATCGGCGGCATCGGCTCGGTGCGCGGCGCCCTGATTTCGGCCTTGCTGGTGGGTTTGGTGGACACCTTCGGCAAGGTGCTGCTGCCGCAGGTGTCGGGCATGCTGGTGTATGTGCTCATGGCCGCCGTGCTTTTGTACAAGCCCGAAGGTCTTTTCAAGCAGTAAATCAAGATGAGCGCTCCTCAGATTCACATTGAAACCCTGCCCCGCAGTGTCCAGCTGCTGCTGGTGCTGGGCCTGCTGGCTTTGGCCGCCTTTCCTTTTGTTGGCTCGGATTTCTACATGTCCATGGTCAACCGCATGATGATCCTGGCCATCTTTGCCATGAGCCTGGACCTGCTGCAGGGCGTGACCGGCCTGGTGTCGCTGGGCCACGCGGCCTACTTCGGCATTGCTGGCTACGCGCTGGCCTTTGTCACGCCAGCCAACGAGCCCATCAGCCTGTATGCCAGCCTGCCGATTGCCGTGGGGGCCTCGGCCTTGGCGGCGCTCGTCATCGGCTTTCTGGTCGTGCGCACGCACGGCATCTACTTCATCATGGTCACCATGGCCTTTGCACAGATGGTGTTCTATGTGTTTTTCGACAACAAGGCGCTCGGTGGCTCGGACGGCCTGTTCCTGAACTTCCGGCCTGACGCCGTGCTGATCGATCTGGAAAACAAGCGCGTGTTCTACTTCTTCACGCTGGGCTGTCTCGTGGCGGTGTACCTGTTCCTGCGCCGCGTGCTGTGGAGCCCCTTTGGCCGCTCGCTGGCCGGCATCCGTGTCAACGAGCACCGCATGCGGGCCCTGGGCTTTGGCACCTTCAGCCACAAGCTGGCGGCTTTCACCCTGGCTGGCGCCCTGGCTGGGCTGGCCGGCTTTCTGTGGGCCGCGCAGACCGGCTTCGTGAACCCCGAGCTCATGGGTTTCCACTTGAGTGCACACGCCATCATGATGGTGATCCTGGGCGGCATGGGCAATTTTGCCGGGGCCATCATCGGGGCCTTCTCCTTCGAGTACCTGCTGCACCTGTTCAAGGACTTGCCCGCGATCGGCAACTTCAACACCGGCAAGCACTGGCAGATGTGGATGGGCCTGTTCATCGTGGCCCTGGTCATCTTTGCGCCCAAGGGCATTCTGGGTCTGCTGGCCCGCGCCTTCGCGAAAAAGGAGGCCAACAATGAGTGATTCCAAAGTCCTGATGTCGGCCAAGGGCCTGACCAAGCGCTTTGGCGGCCTGGCTGCCGTGAATGACGTGTCGCTGGACCTGTGTCACGGCAAGCTGCACGCGGTGATTGGCCCCAACGGCGCCGGCAAGTCCACGCTGACCAACCTGCTCTCGGGTGACCTGCCGCCCACCAGCGGCAGCATCACGCTAGACGGCCACGACATCACCGGCTGGACGCCCGAAAAAATCTCGCGCCATCGCCTGGGCCGCAGCTACCAGAAGACCAACATCTTCCGCACCTTCACCGTCTGGGACAACGTTCGTCTGGCGGCGCAATCGCGTGTGCAGCCCCATCCGTTCAACCCGCTGGGCTGGCTGGGCAAAGCCGACAGCATGGTGGCCGTGAACGCCCGCGCCGAGCGCGCCATCGAACTGGCCGGCCTGCAAAGCCGCCGCCACACCATGGCGGGCGCGGCCAGCCACGGCGAACAGCGTCAGCTCGAAATCGCCATGACGCTGGCCACCGAACCGGTGGTGCTGCTGCTGGATGAACCGCTGGCCGGCATGGGCGTGGCCGAGGCCGAACGGATGGTCGAGCTGCTGCTGCGCCTGAAACAGGACCACGCGATGATGCTGGTCGAACACGACATCGACGCCATCTTTGCCCTGGCCGACCACCTGACGGTGATGGTCAACGGCCAGGTGATCGCCAGCGACACGCCCGCCACTGTGCGCGCCGATCGCACTGTGCAGGCCGCTTATCTGGGAGAGCATTGAAGTGAGCGACGCCCTGATCCACGCCCACGGCATCCACACCTACTACGGCGCCAGCCACATCCTGCGCGGCATCGACTTCACGGTGGGCCGTGGCGAAACGATTGGCCTGATGGGCCGCAACGGCATGGGCAAAAGCACCCTGCTCAAGTCCATCATGGGCATCGTGCCGCCACGCAAGGGCACGGTGGAAATCAAGGGCAAGCCGATGAACGGTCGCCCCACCTTCGAGGTGGCGCAGATGGGGATCGCTTACGTGCCCGAGGGCCGTGGCATCTTCGGCAACCTGAGCGTCGTCGAGAACCTGAAAATGGCCGCCCGAGCCGGCACCCGCGGCCAGCGCGACTGGACCTATGAACGCGTGCTGGAGACCTTCCCGCGCCTGAAGGAGCGTCTGGGCCATGGCGGCCAGCAGCTCTCGGGCGGCGAGCAGCAGATGCTGACCATCGGCCGCGCCCTCATGACCAACCCCGATGTGCTCATCCTGGACGAGGCCACCGAAGGCCTGGCCCCGCTGATCGCCCGCGAAATCTGGCGCATCTGCAGCGTCATCAAGGACAGCGGCATCAGCGCCATCATCGTGGACAAGAACTGGAAGCACGTCACCCAGATCACCGACCGCAACATCATTCTGGTCAAGGGCGAGGTAGTGTTCGAAGGCAGTTCACAGGCCCTGCACGCCGACCCGAGCGTGCTGGAGCAGCACCTGGGCGTTTAGCGTCCCCTTCAAACATTCGCGAGCGGGGGCTTGCTCCCACAAGACTGTCTGTTTTCACTGTAGGAGGCCGCCCCTGCGGCCGAACAACGGCTCAGATCAGAGCAAAGGTCTCAACTCCCGGGCCGCGTCCAGCAACAATGGCAGCCACTTGCGCTGCACCGCCGCATCGCTGAACTGTTCGGCCGTGCCCACCACATTGAGGGCCGCCAACGTGCGCCCTTGCATGTCTCGCAGGGGCACGGCCAAGGCGTGGATGCCCAGCTCGTGCGCGTCCCGCGCCAGGCACCAGTCGTCCTGACGCACCTGCTCGATCAAGGCCTTGAAGGCCTTGGGATTGACCTCGGTTTGCGGTGTGATGCGCGGCAAATCGCGGCCCTTGAGCCATGCAGTGAACTCCACTTTGGGCAAACTGGCCAGCAGCACGCGCCCGGTGGAAGTGGCATGCGCTGGCAGCCTCGCCCCCAGGTGCAGGCCATAGGCCAGAGCCCTCACCGGCTCGGCACTGCCAGCGCTGCGCGCCACGATCACGCCTTCGCCACCGTCGAGCACGACGGCACTGAAAGCCGCCTGGGTCTGCGCGGCCAGCCGGTTGAGGGTGGGCTGCAGGGTGCGCGGCAGACGTGAAGTGGCCATGTAACTACCAGCAAAGCGCAGCACCCGTGCTGACAACCAGTAATGGCTGCCGTCGGTCTCCAGATAGCCCAGTTCGGCCAGCGTCAACAAATGCCGGCGTGCGGCTGCGCGCGTGATGCCCGTGCGCTGCGCGGCCAGTGTGGCGTTCAGGCGCTGGCGCTCGGTGTCAAAGGCTTCGAGCACGGCCAGCCCCTTGGCCAGGCCCTCAATGTAGTCTGCTTTGGCAATGGACATGACCCGGTTGATCCCCATCAATTTGCGCGATCATCGCACAGCTGATCGAATGATCGCACATTAGGTGCAGTCCGGTACTGCGCTGACGGCGGGCTTTGCCTAAGCTCACGCCCATCGTTTTCACACCTTGCAGGAGACTTTCCATGACCAAAGCGACCCGTACCCAGGTGGCCATCATTGGCGCCGGCCACTCTGGCCTGCTGCTCGGCCAGCTGCTGTACAAGGCCGGCATCGATGCCATCATCCTCGAGCGTCAGACTGGCGACTACGTGCTCTCGCGCATCCGCGCCGGCGTGTTCGAACAGGTTTGCATCGACCTGCTCGACGAAGCTGGTGTGGGCCAGCGCATGCACAAGGAAGGTCTGATCCACGGCGGTTTTGACCTGCTGTTCAAGGGCGAGCGCCACCGCATCGACATGAACCAGCTGACCGGCGGCAAGAACGTGATGGTGTACGGCCAGACCGAAGTCACCCGTGACCTGATGGACGCACGCCAGTCGCTGGGGCTGCCCACGGTGTACGAGGCGCAGAACGTGCAGGTGCACGACTTCGAAACCGCCAAACCGCGTGTCACCTACGAAAAGGATGGCGTCACCCACACCATCGAGTGCGACTTCATCGCCGGCTGCGATGGCTTTCATGGCGTTTGCCGCGCCAGCGCCCCCAAGGACAAGATCCGCGAATACGAAAAGGTCTACCCCTTCGGCTGGCTCGGCCTGCTGTCGGACACACCGCCGGTGCACCACGAGCTGATCTATGTGAACAGCCCGCGCGGCTTTGCGCTGTGCTCGCAGCGCAGCGCCACCCGCAGCCGCTACTACCTGCAGGTGCCGCTGACCGACAAGGTCGAGGACTGGAGCGATGAGGCCTTCTGGGACGAGTTGCGCAACCGCCTCGACCCCGAAGCCCGCGCCAACCTGGTGACCGGCCCCAGCATCGAGAAAAGCATCGCCCCACTGCGCAGCTTTGTGACCGAGCCGATGCGCTTTGGCCGCATGTTCCTGGCCGGTGATGCGGGCCACATCGTGCCGCCCACCGGCGCCAAGGGCCTGAACCTGGCCGCGACCGACGTGAAGTACCTGTCGACCGCCATCGTCGAGTACTACAAGGAAAACTCCGAAGCCGGCATCGACAGCTACTCCGAACGCTGTCTGCGTCGCATCTGGCGCGCCGAGCGCTTCTCGTGGTGGTTCACCCAGCTGATGCACCGCTTCCCGGGCGAAGGCGAAATCGCACAGAAGTTCCAGGAAGCCGAACTCGACTACCTGATCCACAGCGAGGCCGGCTCCCGCACAATGGCCGAGAACTACGTCGGACTGCCGCTGGATTTCGGCGACCGCTGAGGCGCCCGCGGACAAGGCCTGCGCTGCAGGCCAGCTTGCACTGTGCAGGAGGTCGCCCCCGCGGCCGAATCGGATCGAGGTCACGGCCCATGCCCTTCGCGCGCAGGGCCGCGCTCCTACAATGCGGGCACCATGAGCACGATCAAACCCCTGCGCGGCACGCGCGTTGTCAGCCTCGCCCTCAACTTGCCCGGCCCCGCCGCCCTGCGCCGTCTGGCCGACATGGGCGCGCGTTGCACCAAGGTCAACCCGCCCGCAGGCGACCCGATGCAGCACTACACGCCTGACGGTTACGCCCAGCTGCATGCGGGCGTGAAAGAAGTCACGCTGGACCTGAAAGATGCCAAGGGCCAGGCCGCGCTGCACAAGCTGCTGGCCCAGAGCGACATCTTGCTGACCTCGTTTCGCCCTTCGGCGCTGACCAAGCTGGGGCTGGGCTGGAAAGCGCTGCACAAACAGTACCCTGCTCTCAGCCTGATCCAGGTGGTGGGCGCACCCGGCCCGCTCGCCGAAATTCCGGGCCATGACCTGACCTACCAGGCCGAAGTGGGCCTGGTGCCCGGCATGGCGCTTCCGGCCAGCCTGTTTGCCGACATGGGTGGCGCCCTCATGACCAGCGAAGCCGCACTGCAGGCCACGCTGGTGCAAAAAACCACCGGCCAGGGCACGCTGCACGAAGTGGCGCTGAGCACGGCCGCGGCCTGGCTGGCCCTCCCGCGCCAGTGGCAGATGACCACGCCCAAAGGGGCGGTGGGTGGCGCACACGCCGGCTACCGCATCTACCCCTGCAAGAACGGCCGTGTTGCCGTGGCGGCGCTGGAGGCCCACTTTGCCCAGCGCCTGTGCGAAGCGGCGGGCGTGAAGATCGCCCACCCGGTCAAGGACCTGTTCAGACCGGCTGTGCACCAGGCCATTGCAGCCTTTGTGGCCAGCAAGACACGCAAGGAACTGGACACCCTGGCCGAGGCCAGGGACATCCCGCTGCTGACGCTCCGCTGAGAGGCCACGGGGACGCCACGGGGCTGCCACGGGGATCGGTGTGTCAGCCGCGTGCCGGCAGCACCGTTCCCCGGCATTCGCCAAAGCCGATGCGGGCAGCGTCCGGCTTCTCGCACCAGCCGCGCAGCACCACCGCATCACCGTCTTCCAGGAAGGTGCGGTTTTCACCGTTCGGCAAAGCGATCGGGTTCTTGCCACCCTGCGTGAGTTCGATCAGCGCACCGGCCTGGTCCAGCGTCGGGCCGGACAGGGTGCCGCTGCCGAACAGGTCACCAGGCTGCAGGTTGCAGCCGTTGACCGTGTGGTGCGCCACCATCTGCGCCACGGTCCAGTAAGCGTGGCGGTAGCTGGTGCGGCAAATCTGCGCATCAGGCTGTCCGGCTTCACGCATGCGGCGCGTCTGCAAGCCGACCTGCAGCTGGATGTCCAGCGAACCACCGGCGCGGTTCGCCGCGCTGTCCAGATAAGGCAGGGGCTGGGGATCGCCCCCGGCACGGACAAAGGGCACGCGGTAGGGTGCCAGCGCTTCCAGCGTCACGATCCACGGTGAAATGGTGGAGGCAAAATTTTTGGACAGGAATGGGCCCAGCGGCTGGTATTCCCAGCCCTGGATGTCGCGGGCGGACCAATCATTGAGCAGGCAGATGCCGAAGACATGGTTTTCTGCATCGCCAATCTCGATCGGCTCGCCCTGCGCATTGCCCTGCCCGATGAAGATGCCCAGCTCCAGTTCAATGTCCAGACGCTTGCTGGGCGCCAGCACCGGCACCTCGGCGTCGGGCGCCTTGAGCTGGCCCTTCGGGCGCGCAAAACTCTGGCCGGAAATGCCAATGCTCGAGGCACGGCCGTGGTAGCCGATCGGCACCCATTTGTAGTTGGGCAGCAGCGGGTTGTCAGGCCGGAACTGCTTGCCGATGTTCGTGGCGTGGTGCACCGAGGTGTAGAAGTCGGTGTAGTCACCGATCTGCGCGGGCACGGTGTACTCGACTTGGGACTGCGGCACCAGACAGGCTTGCACGGCTTGTTGCACCGAAGCGCCAGCATCGGCCTGGAGCAGGCCAAACAGGCCGTGACGCAGGGCCGACCAGGCAGCAGGCCCCATGGCCATCAGCGCGTTGAGCGTGGTCTGTGCTCCTGCCTTGGCGGCATCCAGCGCCAGCCCTTTCAGGCAGCCCGCCTGGCTCAGGCGCGCCAGGTCGATGACCTGATCGCCAATGGCCACACCACCGCGAAATGGCTCGGCCGTACCCCGCACGCGGAACACCGCGAAAGGCAGGTTCTGGATCGGAAAGTCGCCCCCTCGCTGGTTGGCCGAAGCCAGCCAGCTGCGCGCTGCCGGGTCATGTGTGGGGTTGAGCATCGTGTTCATGCCGACATGCTACCGTCATGCATCCAGGCCGCCTGACGCGGGGCGCGTTTGGTCTGGCTCCACTCTTCGAGCATGTCCCATTTCTCGTCATCGAGCATCTGCATCATCTTGGGCGTCCCGCAATCCCAGGCGAGTTCCAGACGATGACCGTTGGGATCAAAGAAATAGATCGACTTGAAGATCGTGTGGTCGGTCGGTCCCACCACTTCGATGCCAGCGGCTTCCAGCTTAGCCTTGGTGTTGACCAGGTCGTCGTAGGACTTCACTTTCAGTGCCAGATGCTGCACCCAGGCAGGCGTGTTCTCGTCCCGCCCCATGGGTTTCTGATTGGGCAATTCGAAAAAGGCCAGGATGTTGCCATCGCCAGCGTCCATGAAGATGTGCATGTAGGGATCAGGCGCCTTGGTGGAGGGCACTTCGTTTTCGGCAATCGCCAGCACGAACTTCATGCCGAGGTGTTTTTCATACCACTGGACGGTTTCCTTGGCGTCCTTGCAACGGTAGGCGACGTGGTGAATTTTTTGAGCGAGCATGGCGCATCTCCTGTTGTATGCAATGACTCGATTGAAGCCTGCTTCGATATATGATTCAAACGGTTTTTTCTTATATATTTATCGGAAAATCAGATGAATTTCACTTTGCGGCAACTGCGTGCCTTTCTGGCGCTGGCTCGCACCGGCAGCTTCACACTCGCGGCAGAAAGTCTCTACATCACGCAATCCGCGCTGAGTGGCCTGATCAAAGAGCTGGAGCAGGCGTTGGGCACGAAACTGGTGGACCGCAGCACACGGCGGGTGTATCTGACGGACACGGGAGAGCGGCTGTACCCCATGCTGGATGCCGCCGTACACGACCTGGACGATGTGATGCATCGCGCCATCGACCAGCAAGCCATGCAGTGCGGTCTGGTCCGGGTGGCCGCTTCCCAGTTGCTGGCCTCGACACTGATGCCCGAACTGATTGCCGACTACCAGAGACAGCATCCCGCCAGCCGGATCAAACTGGTGGACGCCCCCGTGGAAGATGTCATGGCGCGCGTTTTCTCCGGCGAGGTGGAGCTGGGCATCGGGCCTGAACGCGAACCCAATTCGGACATCACATCGACACGGTTGTTTGACGGCCCGTTCATGGCAGCGTTTCCGCAAGACCACCCCCTGGCGCGGCACAAACGTCTGCGATGGTCGCAGCTGGCGCCCTACCCCGTCATCACGCTGCAGGGCCAGTTCACCGAACTGCTGATCCAGGATTTGCGCAAGGCCGATCCCGGTCTGAGCTTCAGCCCTGCAACCGAAGTCGCCTACATGGCCACGGCTTTGTCCATGGTCAAGGCTGGTTTGGGTGTGGCCTTGTGCATCCCCTATGCAGCGTCTCTGGTCGACGTGTACGGTCTGAAGATGAGTCCTGTCGGGACGCCGGAAGTGCGCCGCAAGTTCGAGGTGTTCACCCGCAGAGGCCGATCACTTTCGCCTGCAGCACAAAGCTTTCTCGATTTCGTTGGCCCGAAGATCCGGTCCATGCCACACCTGCAGTGACGATTGGTCGTGCACCAGAAACCAAAAAGCCCGTGTGATGACTCACACGGGCTGAACTTTGGCGGAAACGGAGGGATTCGAACCCTCGATGAGGCTCTACACCCCATACTCCCTTAGCAGGGGAGCACCTTCGGCCACTCGGTCACGTTTCCAAAGTGCA
>CAXRGK010000056.1:0-6032 GCA_964230145.1 Burkholderiaceae bacterium
GTGGTGGAGACCTCTTGAATTGCGCGGGCCCGGCCCGACCTTGGATGGACACCCCATGACTTTGCACGCTCCCCTGATTCTGGACATCGCCGGCACCGCATTGAGCGATGTCGACCGCCGCCGGCTGGCGCATCCGCTCACGGGTGGCCTGATCCTGTTCGGCCGCAACTGGCAAAGCCGCGCCCAGCTCACCGACCTCTGCGCGGACGTCAAAAGCATTCGCCTCGATCTGCTGATTGCCGTAGACCACGAAGGCGGCCGCGTGCAGCGCTTTCGCACCGACGGCTTCACCCACCTGCCCCCCATGCGCGCCTTTGGCGAACTCTGGATGCAGGACGGCAAAGGCCTGCCCGGTTCCGGTGCGATGAAAGCCTGCGAGGCTGCAACTTCGGCTGGCTTTGTGCTGGCCAGCGAGCTGCGGGCCTGCGGCGTGGATTTCAGCTTCACGCCTGTGCTAGACCTCGATCACGGCGAGAGTGGTGTGATTGGCGACCGCGCCTTTGCCCGCGACCCGCGCATGGTCAGCCTGCTGGCGCGCAGCCTCATGCAGGGCCTGCTGCAGGCCGGCATGGCCAACTGTGGCAAGCACTTTCCCGGACACGGCGCGGTCAAGGCCGACTCGCATGTGGCCCTGCCGGTGGACCGGCGCAGCCTCAAGGCCATCCTGGCCGACGACGCCTTGCCCTACACCTGGCTGGGCAGCGTGCTCACGGCCGTGATGCCGGCACACGTCATCTACAGCAAGGTCGATGACCGGCCGGCTGGCTTCTCATCGCGTTGGGTGCAGGAGATTCTGCGCGGCCAGCTGGGTTTCGATGGCGTGGTCTGTACCGACGACCTGTCGATGGCAGCCGCCCGCCAGATCGGTGGACGCGAACTGAGCTACACCGAGGCGGTGTTGAGCGCGCTGCAGGCGGGCTGCGATCTGGCTTTGCTTTGCAATCGATCCACGGTGGATGGCGGTGCCGAACTGGACCAGGTGCTCGACGATCTGGCAGAAGCCCAGCTCAAGGGCCGCTGGGTGCCTGACGAGGCGAGCGAGGAGCGCCGCCTGAACCTCTTGCCCCGCACGCCGGCCCGCCCCTGGGACGAACTGGTGCGCGCGCGCGACTACATGCAGGCGCTCGATCGCTTGCCCTGATGCTTGAACAACCGAACATTCGCGCGCAGGGGCGCGCTCCCACCACGCTGTGTGCGACCTTGCAGGAGGCCGTCCCTGCAGCCGAAACAGGAAACCTGTCGATGAACTGGATTGCCAAAATTTTCATGGGCCTGCTGGGTCTGGGTTTGCTGGCTGGCCTGCTGCTGGCGCTGGGCGCCTACACCGTGTTCGCCACCCTGCGCTGGCTGCTGACGGGCCGCAAGCCGCAAGTTGTGCTGGTGTGGCAGCAGTTCAGCCAGTTGCGCAAGGGTGCAGCCTGGGGCGCAGGCGCGGGGCAGCCGTTTGGCGCTTCGCAGACGAACGACGATGTGGTCGATGTCGAGGTGCGCGAAGTGCAAGAGGATGCGCCCCGTCTGTCTGACGGAGGTCGCTGAGTCGGGGGCAACTTGTGGGAGGCCGCCCCTGCGGCCGAATTCTTCGCGAGCAGGGGCTCGCTCCCACCCTGAAAAGGATCAGGTCAGGTCGTGCTCGCGGCGCAGCGCCGGGAACAGGATGATGTCGCGGATGCTGGGGCTGTCGGTCAGCAGCATCATGAGGCGGTCGATGCCGATGCCGCAGCCGCCGGCGGGCGGCATGCCGTATTCGAGGGCACGCACGAAGTCGTGGTCAAAGAACATGGCCTCGTCATCGCCGCCATCCTTGGCGGCCACCTGGGCGTGGAAGCGGGCGGCCTGGTCTTCGGCGTCATTCAGTTCGGAGAAGCCGTTGCCGAATTCACGGCCGGTGATGTAGAGCTCGAAGCGCTCGGTCACCTCGGGCCGGGCGTCGTTGGCACGGGCCAGCGGGCTGATTTCGGTCGGGTGCTCCATGATGAAAGTCGGCTCCCAGAGCTTGTCTTCCACGGTTTCCTCAAAGTAGAGCACCTGCAGACTGGCCAGACTGCGCGTCGAGAGCTTTTCCTTCTCTTCCGTCATGCCCAGCTTTTTCAGGGCGCTGATCAGCCAGGCGGCGTCGTCCACATGGGCGCCTGCTTCGGTGTGGGCGTAGATGGCTTCGCGGATGGTCATGCGCGCGAAAGGCTTGGACAGATCGACCGGGCGGCCGTTGTAGCTCAGCTCCAGTGTGCCCACGGCCTTCATGGCGGCGTCACGGACGAGTTGCTCGGTGAAGCCCATCAGGTCCTGGTAGTTCCAGTAGGCCGCATAGAACTCCATCATGGTGAACTCGGGGTTGTGGCGCACCGAGATGCCTTCGTTGCGGAAGTTGCGGTTGATTTCGAACACGCGCTCGAAGCCGCCCACCAGCAGACGCTTGAGGTAGAGCTCGGGCGCGATGCGCAGGAACATTTCCTGCTCGAGCGCGTTGTGGTGCGTCACGAAGGGGCGGGCGTTCGCACCCCCGGGGATGGGGTGCAGCATGGGCGTTTCGACTTCGAGGAAGCCGTGCTGGACCATGAATTCGCGGATGCCGCTCACGGCACGCGAGCGGGCCGTGAAGCGGCGGCGGGCCGCCTCGTCAGTCATCAGATCGACGTAGCGCTGGCGGTATTTGACTTCCTGGTCGTGGATGCCGTGGAACTTGTCGGGCATCGGGCGCAGGCTCTTGGTCAAGAGGCGGATGCGGGTGGCGTGCACCGACAGCTCGCCCGTGCGCGTCTTGAAAAGGTAACCCTCCACGCCAACGATGTCGCCCAGGTCCCAGTGCTTGAACCCGTTGTAGACCTCTTCACCCACATCGTCACGCGTGATGTAGGCTTGGATGCGGCCGGTGGCGTCCTGCAGTGTGGCAAAGCTGGCCTTGCCCATGACGCGCTTGAGCATCATGCGACCAGCGATCTTGACCTGCACTTTGGCCGCACCTTCGCCGTTCAGGGCTTCGGGCGCGGTCTCGCCGTACTGGCCGTGCAGTTCTTCGGCATGGTGCTGCGGCTTGAAATCGTTCGGGAAGGCCACGCCCTTGCCTTCGGCCTGGGCCTGGCGCAGGGCTTTCAGCTTTTCGCGGCGCTCGGCAATCAGCTGGTTCTCGTCTTGCGGGGCGGCGGTGGGGGTGGCGTTCTGTTCGGACATGTCGGGTGACCTGAAGGTTTCAGGCAGTGCAGGAGGTGGAATGCACGCGGCAGCCTTGGGCCGTGGGCGTACACAAAACCCTGTATTTTAAGGTGGCGGGATGTGCTGGGCCGGTTCAGCGGGATGGGGTTTGTGGAGAGACCATGTCCCCAATCAATTCGAGCCGCAGCAGGGGCTCACGCAGGGCCAGCAGGCGGTATTTCATGGCGGTGGGCAGGGGCAGCAGCTCGGCCCAGCGCCGCGACAGCCAGGCGCAGTCATCGGCCTGCCAAGGCTGGGGCCATGGCAGAGGGTCCATGGCCGGATCCTGCAGCCGTTGCAGGGCGTCCAGCATCTGGTCCGACAGGTAGCGCAGGTGCCCGGGCACGATCAAGCTTGGCTCTGGCGGCAGGTCTCGCACCTCGCCCAGCCACAGACCGTCGCTGCGCTGGCGCGTGTGCAACACCTCAAAGCTGTCCAGCGCCCGCGCCCAGATGTGCAGCAGGCCGGGGCGAGGCCGTTCCACTTTTTCCAGCCGCATGCGGCTGCCGATGGTCTCGAACTGCTCGGCCGGGCCACCGGGCTGGTGCACCTCGCCGCCCCGGGTGAGGGAGACCACGCCAAAGTGCGTGCCCTGGCGTTCGCATTCGCCAATCATTTGCAGGTAACGCAGCTCGAATATCTGCAGGGGCAGCAGGCTGCCCGCAAACACGGCGGTGCCCAGCGGGAACAGCGGCAGGGTTTCGGAACCGGCAGAGGGTTGATCGGGCGCGAAGGGCATGCCGCTATCATCGCACGCGCAAGGAGATTGCCCATGATCTATCAGATGGCGAGCCTGGTGCTCGACGTGATCGCTGGCCTGGTGGCCGGCACCTGTTTGCTGCGGCTGGCCATGCAGGCCCAGCGCATCCCCTTCAACCAGCCACTGGGGCGTTTTGTGTTCGCCATGACCGACTGGATCGTCATGCCGCTGCGCAAGGTGATCCCGCCCTGGAGCCGCTGGGACCTGTCCAGTCTGGTGGCGGCATGGCTGATCAAGGTGCTGCAGTTTCTGCTGCTCTGGCTGTTGGCTGGGGGGCGTGGCCAGCTGGGCCTGTTGCCGCTCGTCAGCCTGGTGGGGCTGCTGCAGCTGACCGTGTCGGCGCTGAGTGCGCTGGTGCTGGTGTATGCGCTGATGTCCTGGGTGCAACCCGATTCGTATTTTCTGCAGATGGCCGACCGACTGGTCAAGCCCTGGCTGGACCCGGTGCGTCGCGTCGTGCCGCTCATCGGTGGTGTCGATCTGGCACCGCTGGTGCTGCTGCTGGTGCTGCAGCTGGCGGGCATGCTGCTGGCAGGTCTGCAGGCAAGCTGGATGTACTGAATGCCTGCACAGCCTTGACGCGGCCCGGCTGCGGGTCTACATTGGCAACGCGGCTTCAGGCGACTGAGGCTGCTCCTCTGAGGTGCATGCATGCGCCTCGCCCTCGGGAACCATCCTCTTCCCCTGGGCCTTCTGTCGGAGGTCCTCTCGTGGCCACCGACCAGCCCGGCCAGTCACTGGCCGGGCTGTTTTATTTCAGCTCACCGCATCGGCTGGCTGGCGCTGCAGCATGGCCAGGGTGCTGGCAATCGTCTTGCGCAGTTCGCGGCGGTCGCAGATGAAGTCCACGGCACCCTTGGTCTGCAGGAACTCGGCACGCTGGAAGCCCTCGGGCAGCGTCACGCGCACGGTGGTCTCGATCACGCGCGGGCCGGCAAAGCCGATCAGGGCCTTGGGCTCGGCGATCACCACATCGCCCACAAAGGCAAATCCGGCAGACACGCCGCCCATGGTCGGGTCGGTCAGCACACTGATGTAGGGCAGGCCCTTCTTGGCCAGACGGGTCAGGGCCGCATTGGTCTTGGCCATCTGCATGAGGGACAGCAGGCCTTCCTGCATGCGCGCGCCGCCGGTGGCGGTGAAGCACACGAAAGGCACTTTTTGCTCGATGGCGGTTTCGACGCCGCGCACAAAGCGCTCGCCGACCACCGAACCCATGGAGCCGCCCATGAAGTCGAACTCGAAGCAGGCGGCCACCAGCTCGATGCTGTGCACCGCACCGCCCATGACCACCAGTGCGTCGGTTTCGCCGGTGTTGTCCATGGCTTCCTTCAGACGCTCGGGGTACTTGCGGCTGTCCTTGAACTTGAGGGCGTCGACAGGCACCACTTCCTGACCGATCTCGTAGCGGCCTTCGCCGTCCAGAAAGGCGTTCAGCCGGGCACGGGCGCCGATGCGGTGGTGGTGACCACAGCTTGGGCAGACGTTGACGTTCTGCTCCAGATCGCTCTTGTAGAGCACGGTCTCGCAACTCGGGCATTTGATCCACAAGCCCTCGGGCACCGAACGGCGGTCGGCCGGATCGGTGTGGACGATTTTGGGGGGCAGCAGTTTTTCAAGCCAACTCATGCGGGTTTCTCCTGTTGGGCTGGATTATCGTTGATGCGTTCGTGCCGGGTAGGAGCGAGCCCCCGCGCGCGAAGAGGCTTCGGTCGCAGGGTCGGCCTCCTGCAAGCAGTTCAGGCGTCCAGTGCCTGGCGGATGCCGGACAGGAAATCGGCTGCGACGGTGTTGACCTTGTCCGCCGGCTCATTTTCGATCAGCTGGATCAGGCGCGAGCCGATCACCACGGCATCAGCCACGCGGCCAATCGCCTTGGCCGTCTGCGCATCGCGGATGCCGAAACCTACGCCCACCGGAATGTGCACATGCTGGCGGATGCGCGGCAGCATGGCCTCCACAGCGGCGGTATCGAGCGCCCCTGAGCCGGTCACGCCTTTGAGCGAGACGTAGTACACATAGCCGCTAGCCACTTGGGCGACTTGCTGCATGCGCTCGTCGGTCGAGGTGGGGGCCAGCAAAA
>CAXRGK010000057.1:0-2194 GCA_964230145.1 Burkholderiaceae bacterium
AAACGCTTCCTTGGCAGCGGCGACGGCAGCGTTGACTTCCGTCTCGCCGCCCGAGGCCACTTCGGCCAGCACTGCTTGCGAGGCAGGGTTGATGGTCTCGAAGTAGTCGCTGCCTGCGACGCTTTTGCCATTGATCAGGTGGTCGATTTTCATATCTCTTTTTCCTGTAGGAGGCCGCCCCGGCGGCCGAATTGAGGCGTCATCAAAAACCAAAAACATTCGGCCGCAGGGGCGGCCTCCTACAGGAAGAAGAGATATGAAAATCGACCACCTGATCAACGGCAAAAGCGTCGCGGGCAGCGACTACTTCGAGACCATCAACCCTGCCTCGCAAGCAGTGCTGGCCGAAGTGGCCTCGGGCGGCGAGACGGAAGTCAACGCTGCCGTCGCCGCTGCCAAGGAAGCGTTCCCGAAATGGGCCGCCACGCCCGCCACCGAGCGCGCGAAGATCATGCGCAAGCTCGGCGACCTGATCACGAGGCACGTGCCTGAAATTTCGGAAACCGAAACCAAGGACTGCGGCCAGACCATCAGCCAGACCGGCAAGCAACTCGTGCCCCGTGCGGCCGACAACTTCCATTACTTCGCCGAGATGTGCACCCGCGTAGACGGCCACACCTACCCCACGCCCACGCACCTGAACTACACCCTGTTTCACCCGGTGGGCGTGTGCGCACTCATCAGCCCTTGGAACGTGCCTTTCATGACCGCCACCTGGAAGGTCGCGCCCTGCCTGGCCTTTGGCAACACCGCCGTGCTCAAGATGAGCGAACTCTCGCCGCTCACGGCGGCGCGCCTGGGCGAGCTGGCACTCGAAGCCGGTGTGCCTGCGGGGGTGCTGAATCTGGTGCACGGCTACGGCAAGGAAGCGGGCGAGCCACTCGTTTCGCACCGCGATGTGCGCGCCATCAGCTTCACCGGCTCCACCGTCACGGGCAACCGCATCGTGCAAAGCGCGGGCCTCAAAAAGTTCAGCATGGAACTCGGCGGCAAAAGCCCGTTTGTGATTTTTGAAGACGCCGACCTGGACCGCGCCCTCGACGCTGCCGTGTTCATGATCTTTTCCAACAACGGCGAGCGTTGCACCGCAGGCAGCCGCATCCTCGTGCAGCAAAGCATCTACGCCGACTTTGCTGCGAAGTTCGCCGAGCGCGCCAAGCGCATCACCGTGGGCGACCCGCTCGATGAGAAAACCATCGTCGGCCCCATGATCAGCAAGAACCACCTGGCCAAGGTGCGCAGCTACATCGAACTCGGTCCCAAAGAGGGCGCGACGATGCTGTGCGGTGGCCTCGACAAGCCGTCGTATGCCGCCGACCTGCCCGCCCATGTGAAGAACGGCAACTTCGTCTGGCCCACGGTGTTCGCCGACGTCGACAACCGCATGCGCATCGCGCAGGAAGAAATCTTCGGCCCGGTGGCCTGCCTGATCCCGTTCAGGGACGAGGCCGACGCGATTGAAAAAGCCAACGACATCGAATACGGCCTGTCCAGCTACGTCTGGACCGAGAACCTCGGCAAGGCGCACCGCGTGGCCGCTGCGATTGAGGCCGGCATGTGCTTTGTCAACAGCCAGAACGTGCGCGACCTGCGCCAGCCCTTCGGCGGCACCAAGGCCAGCGGCACCGGCCGCGAAGGCGGCACCTGGAGCTACGAGGTGTTCTGCGAACCGAAGAACGTGGCCGTGTCCATGGGATCGCACCACATCCCGCACTGGGGAGTCTGACCATGGGACAACTCACCCTCGCGGCCAAAATCACCCATGTGCCCAGCATGTACCTGAGCGAGCAGCCTGGCCCGCGCCAGGGCACGCGCCAGGATGCGATCGATGGGCACAAGGAGATCAGCCGCCGCTGCCGCGCGCTCGGTGTGGACACGCTGGTGGTGTTCGACACACACTGGCTGGTCAATGCCAACTACCACATCAACTGCGCGCCACACTTTAAGGGTAATTACACCAGCAACGAGCTGCCGCATTTCATTAACCACATGGCGTTCGAGTCACCGGGCAACCCCGAACTGGGGCATCTGCTGGCGAAAGTGGCGAATGAGCACGGCGTGGAGACACTGGCGCACGACAACACCACGCTCGACCCCGAGTACGGCACGCTGGTGCCGCTGCGCTACATGAACGAAGACCAGCATTTCAAGGTGGTGTCGGTCTCGGCCCTGTGCATGGTGCATTACCTCAACG
>CAXRGK010000058.1:0-4613 GCA_964230145.1 Burkholderiaceae bacterium
GGCCGCGTCATGGTTGGCCAGCATGGCCACTGCAAACAGCGCGGCGTTGGCGGCGCCCGCCTGGCCAATCGCAAAAGTGGCCACGGGCACGCCCTTGGGCATCTGCACGATGCTGTGCAGCGAGTCCACACCCGACAGGGCCTTGGTCTGCACCGGCACGCCCAGCACCGGCAACACGGTTTTGGCGGCGATCATGCCCGGCAGGTGGGCGGCGCCACCGGCACCGGCGATGATGGCCTGCAGGCCACGACCGACCGCCGTCTGTGCATAGTCGAACATGTCGTCAGGCATGCGGTGGGCCGAAACGACGCGTGCCTCGTGGGGGATGCCAAACTGTTGGAGAATCTGGACTGCGTGCTGCATGGTGTCCCAGTCGGAGCTGGAACCCATCACCACGCCGATGAGCGGTTGGGTCATTGGAAGTGTTCCCGTGGTCAATCCGTGATTTTAAGGTTTCACCCTTTTCCGCATTTCCCGAGCCCTTGCCCATGATCGACGTCACCCTCGCCAATTTTGAAACCGAAGTCATCGCCGCCTCCATGGCCACCCCCGTGCTGGTGGACTTCTGGGCACCCTGGTGCGGTCCCTGCAAATCGCTGGGCCCGGTGCTCGAAAAGCTTGAAGTCGCCTACGGCGGCCGTTTCAAGCTGGTCAAGATCAATTCCGACGAGGAGCAGCAGCTGGCCCAGGCCTTCGGCATCCGCTCCATCCCCACCTGCATCCTGCTCAAGGGCGGCCAGCCGGTGGACGGCTTCATGGGCGCCCTGCCCGAAGGCCAGGTGCGCCAATTCCTGGACAAGCACGTGCCCGGAGAGGATGAGCTGCAGGCCCAGGCCGCGGCTGAGGAGGCCCAGCAGCACCTCGAAGCTGGTGACGCCCACAGCGCCCGTACCGCCCTGGAGCAGGCCCTGGCCACCAACCCTGGCAACGACGATGCCCGCTTCGATCTGATCAAGCTGCTGATGCAGGACGGCGAGCTGGCCGAAGCGGCCGCCCTGCTGGCGCCGGCCATGGCGCGTATCCCGGTGCCGCTGCGCTTCGAGGCCTTGCAGCAGTGGCTCAACGCCCTCGAATTCGTCACCACCGACCCGCGCGGCCAGTGGACGCTGGACCAGTTTGAGGAGCGGATCGGCCAGAACAAACGCGATTTCGAAACCCGCTTTGCCAAGGCCCGCCTGCTGATGGCCGCTGGCCAGTGGACCGAGGCCATGGAGGAGCTGCTGGAAATCATCATGCGCGACAAGAAATGGGACGACGAGGCCCCGCGCAAGACCTACATCGCCATTCTGGAGCTGCTCACACCTCCCCCGCCCAAAGCGGGCGCCGACAGCGGCAAGTCGGCTGGGGGGATCGAGCTGATGGGCAAGTCTGCGGTGCAGGAAGACCCGCAGGCGGCGCTGGTATCGAGCTACCGGCGCAAGCTGAGCATGGCGCTCAACTGAGCGCCGCTCTCAAGGCATCGGTTCGGCCGCAGGGGCGGCCTCCCAAAGACCCACCCTGCAGGCACGGGAAGCCTTTCCCGCACTCTGCAGAGCGCGCCCCGGCGGGCGAAATCATGCGCCTGAATTCAGCGCACCGGCCCGGCTTGTGCCTCCATCGTCTGGCGCAGCGGACGCAGCAAACCAAGCGCCATCACCAGCTCGCCCACCACAAACATCGGGCCCACCAGCAGGCCCACCATGTCGTCGACAAACGCAGGCTTGCGGCCTTCGAAATAGTGGCCGACGAACTGGAACACCCAGCCGACCACAAACAGGGCCACGCCCAGCTGCCAGCCGGCCAGGCCCCAGCCGCCAGCCTGCTGCACCAGCGTGTGCGCCAACGCCACCAGCAGTCCGTTGACCAGCGCCGTGGCCACGCCCAGCAGGGGCTGGCCGCGGGTGATGTACCAGAAGCTGGTGACAGCCCACATCAGCCAGGCGCCGGTGATGCCGTAAGCCCCCCATTGGCGCCCCAGCGGGAAAACGAGCCACATGGCGATGGCGGTGAAGATCAGCGGAATGCCCACCAAGTGGGTGGCGATGTTGCGGCGGTCTCGGTGGTAATGGGCGTACTGCACCATCAAGGACTCTGCCGACAGCGAAAGACTCATCTTCATGCCTGACTCCTGAAGTCTTCAGACCACGCTTGAGCAAGCCGCATCAGGATCAGCCCAGCAGCCGCTCCAGCGCCTCGCGGTATTTGGCTGCGGTCTTTTCAATCACGTCCTTGGGCAGGCGCGGCGCTGGCGGGGTCTTGTCCCAGGGCTTGCCGCCCACTTGCGCCGTCTCCAGCCAGTCACGCAGGAACTGCTTGTCAAAGCTGGGCGGGTTGCTGCCCTCGGCGTAGCTGTCGGCGGGCCAGTAGCGGGACGAATCGGGCGTGAGCACCTCGTCCATCAACACCAGCGTGCCGTCCGCATCCAGGCCGACTTCGACCTTTGTGTCGGCGATGCTGATGCCCTTCTTGGCGGAGATCTCGCTGGCCGCCACGTACAGGCGGATGCTGATGTCGCGGATGCGGGTGGCCAGATCGACACCGATCATCTGTACCGTGCGCTCGAAGGTGATGTTCTCGTCGTGCTCGCCCACGGCCGCCTTGGCGGCCGGGGTGTAGATCGGAGCGGGCAATTTGCTCGCATTCTTCAGGCCATCGGGCAGGGGCCCACCGCAAACCGAACGGGAATCCTGGTATTCCTTCCAGCCGCTGCCGGCCAGGTAGCCGCGCACCACCGCCTCCACCGGGATCGGCTTGAGGCGCTTGACCAGCATGGAGCGGCCCTGCACCTGCGGCACTTCTTCGACACTGACCACGCTCTCGGGCGCTTCGCCCGTCAGGTGAATCGGGCAGATGTTCAAGCCTTTGGGGCCGAGCTGGTCAAACCAGAACAGCGCCATCTTCGTGAGCAGCTCGCCCTTACCGGGGATCGGCTCGCCCATGATGACGTCGAACGCACTGATGCGGTCAGACGCCACCATCAGGATGCGGTCATCGCCCACGGCGTAGTTGTCGCGCACCTTGCCGCGTGCAAGCAGCGGCAGGGAAGTCAGGGCCGAGGTGTGGAGGGCAGCGGTCATGTCAGCAAAACCTTCAGGATCAGAGCAAGCCCGGGAAATGTTCCGGACTTTTCAATTGTAGGAGCGCGCCCCTGCGCGCGAATATGCGTTATGCCATGGCATAGCGTCCCATTCGGCCGCAGGGGCGGCCTCCTACATCAGGGCCTGCATATGCTGATTTTTCGTCATTTCCTGTGCGCGAATGTGCGTGGTGACATGGCACAGCATCTTGTTCGGCCGCACGGGCGGCCTTCTACAACCAGGCAGATCAGTTCACCACCTGCGCCAACTCGCCCTTGGCGTAGCGCTGGGCCATCACGCTCAGGGACTGGCCCTTGATCTTGCCGCCCTGGCCTTCGCAGCCAAATTCCAGGTAGCGCTGTTTGCAGATGGCCTGGGCCGCGGCGCGCGCGGGCTTGAGCCACTCGCGGGCGTCGAACTTGTCGGGGTTTTCGGCGAGGAACTTGCGCGCGGCACCGGTCATCGCCAGGCGGATGTCGGTGTCGATGTTGATCTTGCGCACGCCGTACTTGATGGCTTCCTGGATTTCTTCGACCGGCACGCCGTAGGTTTCCTTCATCTGGCCGCCGTACTGGTTGATCAGCGCCAGCAGTTCCTGCGGCACGCTGGAGCTGCCGTGCATCACCAGGTGGGTATTAGGAATGCGGGCGTGGATCTCTTTCACGCGCGAGATCGCCAGGATGTCGCCCGTGGGCTTGCGGCTGAACTTGTAGGCACCGTGGCTGGTGCCAATCGCGATCGCCAGCGCATCGAGCTGGGTGGCCTTGACGAACACGGCGGCTTCTTCGGGATCGGTCAGCATCTGGCTGTGGTCGAGCTTGCCGACCGCGCCAATGCCGTCTTCCTCGCCGGCGTCGCCGGTTTCGAGGTTGCCCAGGCAGCCCAGCTCGCCCTCCACGGTGGCACCGACCTTGTGCGCCATCTCGACCACGGTTTTGGTCACGTTGACGTTGTAGTCAAAGCTGGATGGCGTCTTGCCGTCTTCCATCAGCGAGCCGTCCATCATGACCGAGCCAAAGCCCAGGTCGAGCGCGCCCTGACAGACCTTGGGGCTGGTGCCGTGGTCCTGGTGCATGACCAGCGGGATGTGCGGCCACTGCTCGGCCGCGGCCTGGATCAGGTGCTTGATGAAAGGCTCGCCGGCGTATGTGCGGGCACCGGCACTGGCCTGCAGGATCACGGGGGCACCGACCTCATCGGCCGCCTGCATGACGGCCTGGACCTGTTCGAGGTTGTTGACGTTGAAGGCCGGGATGCCGTAGCCGTTTTCGGCGGCGTGGTCCAGCAGTTCGCGCATCGAGACGAGTGCCAGGTGAAATTCCCCAGAAGTTAAAAATGCTTGCAGCCGGTGTCTGTACCCCGCCTGTAACTGATCTGGATTTTAAAGGCCACGGGTACTGCACACAGATAGTGTGTAGGAGCGCGCCCCTGCGCGCGAAAACCTTCGGCCGCAGGGGCGGCCTCCTACGGGGCGGCCTCCTGCAAGGCCAGGTCAGCCCACGCGGCAGATCTTGAGCATGTTGGTACCGCCCGGGGCGCCCATGGGCTCACCGCAGG
>CAXRGK010000059.1:0-20760 GCA_964230145.1 Burkholderiaceae bacterium
CTGCGCGCCCTGATGGCCCGCAACCCGAACGTGGACTGGGCCGCCGTGACCGATGTGCTGTATGGCTGCGCCAACCAGGCCGGCGAGGACAACCGCAACGTGGCCCACATGAGCAGCCTGCTGGCCGGTTTGCCCATCGACGTGCCCGGCGCCACCATCAACCGCCTGTGTGGCTCCGGCCTGGACGCCGTGGGCACGGCCGCGCGTGCCATCAAGGCCGGTGAAGCCGGTCTGATGATCGCCGGTGGTGTGGAGAGCATGAGCCGCGCCCCCTTTGTCATGCCCAAGGCCGAAAGCGCCTTCTCGCGCGCCAACGCGGTCTACGACACCACGATTGGCTGGCGCTTTGTCAACAAGTTGATGAAAGCCCAGTACGGGGTCGATTCGATGCCCGAGACGGCCGAGAACGTCGCCACTGACTTCAAGATCGAGCGCGAAGCGCAGGACAAGATGGCCATGAACAGCCAGCTGCGCGCCGTGGCCGCGATCAAGGCCGGGCACCTGGCCCGAGAAATTTGCGCCGTGACCATCCCCCAGAAAAAGGGCGACGCCATCGTGGTGGACACCGACGAACACCCGCGCGAGACCAGCCTGGAAGCGCTGGCCAAGCTCAAGGGGGTGGTGCGTCCGGACGGTACCGTGACCGCGGGCAACGCTTCCGGCGTGAACGACGGCGCCTGCGCGCTGCTGCTGGCCGGTGAGGCCGAAGCGGCCAAGTACGGCCTCACGCCCAAGGCCCGCGTGGTGGGCATGGCGACGGCCGGCGTGGCGCCGCGCATCATGGGCATCGGCCCGGCACCGGCCACGCAGAAGGTGCTGGCGCAGACGGGCCTGACGCTCGAGCAGCTGGACGTAATCGAGCTCAACGAAGCCTTCGCCGCGCAAGGCCTGGCCGTGCTGCGCCTGCTGGGTCTGAAGGACGACGACGAGCGCGTGAACGCCTGGGGCGGCGCGATCGCGCTGGGCCACCCGCTGGGCGCCTCCGGGGCCCGACTGGCCACCACCGCCATCAACCGCCTGCACGCCAGCGGCGGGCGCTACGCGCTGTGCACCATGTGCATCGGCGTGGGCCAGGGCATTGCGCTGATTCTTGAGCGCGTCTGAAGCCATTCCCCCTGCTTGAAATAAGGAAAAAACTGAATCAATGTCAAGATTGCTCTGCTTTTTTGTAAGCTCGTAGTCCGCCAGACTCACGGTTTTACAAAATTCAGCAGGACAACCATGACGCGATGTTTTTCCAAGTCCTCAGGGCATCGGCATTCCTGGGCCGCTCGCTGGGGCAACTGGCTGGCTTTGAGTGCCCTGTTGGCTGCATCAGGGCTGCAGGCTCAATCTGTTCCTCAGTCCGTTCGGATGGAGGCCAGCCCTGCCGTACCCGAGTTCGACTTGGCACAGCTGGCCGCGTTGGTCTTGCAGCACAACCCCGGCTTGCAGGCGGCTACCCAGACCCTGCAAGGTGCCCGTGCGGCAGTGACCAGCGCGGGTGCCTTGCCCAATCCCCGGCTGGAGTGGTCGCGTGGGCCCTGGCAGGAACGTGATCTCGTCAGTGTGGCGGGTCAGCGCGGCCAGTCCTGGTCTCTGGCTCAGCCGATCGAGAATCCCTGGCTGCGCAGCGCGCGCATCGATGCGGCGCAGGCCGGTCAGCGCAGCTCCGAACAGCATCTGGCGACGATCCGCAATGATCTGATGGCGCAGCTGCGCCTGCGCATCCACGAGGCCCTGCTGTTTCAGGCAGAAGCTGAAGCAGCGGCGGAAGCGCTGGGTCTGCTCGAGCAGGTGCGCCAGCGGGTGCGGGTGCGTGTCGACAGTGGCGAAGCGGCCCGGTATGAATTGATCAAGGCCGACGCCGAGGTCATCAACGCCCGCGAAAGAAAGCAGAGCGCCTCGCTCAAGGCAGAGCAGTCTTTGCTGGAGATCAACCGCCTGGCCGCTGGCCAGCTGCCATCGCGCTGGCGACTCAAGCCTGGTGCTGCCACCGAAGGGCAGGCCCCACTGGAGCTGGCTCAGCTGCAGCAGCTTGCCCGAGAGGCGAACCCGGAGCTGCAAGGCCTGCGCCATGAGGTCGAGCGGGCCAGGCTGCGTTTGCAGGCTGCGCGCGCCAGCGTATTGCCGGCGGTGGACCTGCGTTACACCGAAATCAAGGATCCGCAGATCCGGCAGTCCCAATGGGGCGTGGGTGTGCAGCTGCCTTTGCTGGACCAGCGCCGCGGCCCGGTGGCTGAGGCCGTGGCCGAACTCGAGCGCAGCCGTGTGCTTTTCGAAGGTCGGCAGGCCGAGCTCGAACAGCAGGTGCTGCTGGCCTGGCGCGCGCTCGACATGGCCCGCCTTCGGGTCGAAGCCCTGAGCCAGGGCGTGCTCAAGGAAGCGGAGGCGGCCCTTCGTGTGGCCGAGGCGGCTTACCGCTTTGGCGAACGCGGCATCCTGGATGTGCTTGATGCCCAGCGTGTGCTGCGCACGGTACGTGCCGATCTCCTGCAGGCCCGCTACCAGCAACAGGCTGCCCGCATCACCCTTGAACAACTCAGCGGTCGTTACGCCAGCACTTCCGTATCCATTGCACCATGAACACCACCATGCACTCCCCGTC
Source organism: Burkholderiaceae bacterium (assembly GCA_964230145.1). Lineage (GTDB taxonomy): Bacteria > Pseudomonadota > Gammaproteobacteria > Burkholderiales > Burkholderiaceae_C > Limnohabitans_A. The sequence continues at coordinate 2,588 of CAXRGK010000059.1, forward strand.
CAAAGCTTTTCCTGTGTTGCGCTGCAAGCCCGTATGGGGCGCCATCGCGGTGGCCCTTTTGTTGGCGGCTTGTGGTCAGAAATCGGATGCACCGGGCGTTGCTCCCCCTCGCGCCGAAGCTTCGGCAGCGGCTGCAGCCGAAGCTGCGCAGCAGATCCGCATCGAGCCCGCCATGGCTGGCCGCTTTGAAGTGGCCGATGCGGCGATGGCCGATCTGGTGCCGCTGCAGGAGGTGCCCGGTCGCATCGAAGCCAATGAGCGCCTGGTCACCCGCATTGGCGCCTCGGTCACGGGTCGCGTGACCGAAGTTCTGGCCGAGGTGGGTGACCGGGTCCGCAGCGGTCAGGCCCTGGCCAACGTGGCCAGCTCCGAGTTGACCCAGGCCCAGATGGCCTACCTGCGTGCGCATTCGAACGCCGGCCTGGCCGAGCGCGCGGTGGACCGCGCCCGTCAGCTGTTCCAGGCCGACGTGATTGGCGCAGCCGAACTGCAGCGGCGGGAGTCGGAGTTGTCGGTGGCGCGTGCCGAACTGCGCGCCCAGGGCGACCAGCTGAGGCTGCTGGGTATTTCCCTGCAGGCCATCGATGCCCTGCGCGAGCGTGGCACCCTGCAGCCCCATGCGGCAGTGCTCGCCACACAGTCCGGCGTGGTCATTGAGCGCAAGATCAGCAAAGGTCAGGTGGCTCAACCGGGTGATCCGCTGTTCACGGTGGCCGACCTGGGCAATGTCTGGGTGGTGGGTGCCTTGCCCGAACAGACGGCCCGTGTGGTGGAGGTGGGGCAGCGTGTGGACATCGAGGTGCCGGCTCTGGGGGGGCGCCAGCTGTCGGGCAAGATTGTGTATGTGGGCGACACCGTGTCACCCGAAACTCGCACTGTGCCGATCCGCACCCAGGTAGACAACCCCGGACGTGACCTCAAGCCGCAGATGCTGGCCACCATGCGCATTCGCGGCGAAACCCGACGCCAGTTGGTAGTGCCGCAGGAGGCCGTGATCCGGGAGGGTGACCGCGACCATGTGTATGTTCGCGTCGCCGACAACACTTTCCGTTTTGTGCAAGTCGAGTTGGGCGCGGCCCAGAACGATCTGCGCCCAGTGATCAAGGGGCTGAGCACAGGGGACCCTGTGGTGGTGCAGGGAGCCTTCCATCTGCACAACGAGCGCAAGCGCGCCGAACTACAGTAAGGACGCGCCATGCTCAAGTCATTGATCCGTGCTGCCCTCAGCCAGCGCTTGCTGGTGCTGGTGGTGTCTGTGGTGCTGGTGGGCTTTGGCGTGCGTGCCGCGATGCGCCTGTCGGTCGACGCCTTCCCTGATGTGACCAACGTCCAGGTGCAGGTGGCCACGGAAGTGCCGGGCCGCTCGCCCGAAGAGGTGGAGCGCTTCGTGACCGTGCCGCTGGAAGTGGCCATGACCGGACTGCCGGGGCTGACCGAGATGCGCGCCCTCAACCGCGCCGGGCTGTCTCTGATCACCCTCGTGTTCACCGATAAGACTGACGTCTACTTTGCCCGCCAGCTGGTGATGGAGCGCCTGCTGGAAGTTACCCCGCGCATGCCTGCTGGTGTGGTGCCGGTGCTCGGCCCGGTTTCCACGGGGCTGGGTGAGGTGTACCAGTACACCCTGGTCCATCCCGACGATGGCCACCGAGAGCTCACGCCGGAGGAGCTGATGGAACGCCGTGTGGTGCAGGACTGGGTGCTGCGCCCAATGCTGCGCTCGATTCCCGGCGTGGCCGAAATCAATTCCATGGGTGGACTTGAGCGCCAGTTTCAAGTGCTGGTCAATCCTGACCGTCTGCGCCATTACCGCTTGTCGCTGCGCGAGGTGCTGGAAGCGGTCGAGCGCAACAACGCCAACGCAGGTGGCGGCGTCTTGCGCTCGGCAGCCGAACAGTACCTGATCCGCGGCGTCGGCCTGATCCGTTCGGCCGAAGACATTGGCAACATCATCCTCAAGGAAGAGCAGGGTGTACCGGTATTCGTGCGCGATGTGGCACAGGTACAGATCGGTGCGGCAGTTCGCCAAGGCGCCGTCGTCCGCAACGGCGACAGCGAAGCCGTGGCCGGCATCGTCATGATGCTGCGTGGGGGCAACGCCAAAGAGGTGGTGGGCCGGGTCAAGGCCAAGGTCAACGAGATCAACCAGCAGGGCCTGCTGCCGGGCGGCCTGCAGGTCGAGCCCTTTTACGACCGCACCGAACTGGTCGACTCCGCGCTGTGGATGGTGACCAAAGTGCTCCTCGAGGGCATCGTCTTCATCATCATCATTCTTTTCCTGTTCCTGGGGGATGTGCGCTCGAGCCTGGTGGTGGTGGCCACCATCGTCATCACGCCGCTGGTCACCTTCATGATGATGAACCGCCTCGGTCTGTCGGCCAACCTCATGTCGCTCGGGGGCCTGGCGATTGCCATCGGTTTGATGGTCGATGGGACGGTGGTTGTGGTGGAGAACGTCTTTCACAAGCTTGGGCAGGCTGGCAACTCGCGCGAGTCCAGGCTGCGCCTGATTCTGGAGGCCACCAGCGAGATTGCTAAACCCACTGTGTATGGCATTTCGATCATCATCCTGGTGTTCCTGCCACTGATGATGCTCTCGGGCATGGAGGGCAAGATGTTCGGGCCACTGGCGTTGACCATCGCGATCGCACTGGCCGTGTCGCTGGCCGTGTCGCTGTTCCTTTCGCCAGTGCTGTGCAGCTACATCCTGCGCGGTGGAAACGACCACGACACCCGCCCCATCGCTTTCCTCAAGCGCCACTACCTGCGCCTGCTGCACCTGGCACTGTCAGCCGAAAAAAAGACGATCCTGGTTGCGGTGGCCTTGTTGCTGGGCTCGATGGCACTCTTCCCCTTGCTGGGCAAGAGTTTCATTCCGACCATGAAGGAAGGTTCGATCGTGCCGCAGATCGTGCGCGTCCCCAGCATTTCACTGGAAGAGTCGCTCAAGGTCGAGAACGAGGCCATGAGGCTGGTGGCTCAGGTGCCGGGCGTGAAATCTGTGATCTCCAAGCTCGGACGCGGTGAATCGCCAGCCGATCCGGCAGGGCCCAACGAATCCGACCCGATTGCCGTGATCGACCGTGAAGCCGGTCGCAGCCAGGGACAGATCGAGGAAGATATCCGAAAGGCACTCGCGGTGCTGCCTGGCGTGCAGGTGATCATGAATCAGCCGATCGCGCAGCGGGTCGACGAAATGGTCACCGGTGTTCGATCCCAGCTGGCCATCAAGGTTTTTGGTGACGACCTCGATGAGTTGCGGCGCGTCTCCGAGGACCTGGCGCGCATCGTACGCACGGTGCCGGGTGCTATCGACATCCGGGTGGAACGACTGACAGGCCAGCAGACGCTGACCATCGACATCGACCGCCAGGCGATCGCGCGTTACGGCATCAATGTGGCCGACGTGAACGACCTGATCGAAACCGCGTTCGGTGGCAACGAGGTCGGTCAACTCTTCGAGGGCCAGCGGCGTTTCGGCATCGTGGTCCGTTACCCGGCCGAATACCGCAGCTCGGTCGAATCGATCCGCAACAGCACGCTGCGCACCAGCGATGGAACCCTGGTGCCTTTGTCTGCGGTGGCCAGGATCGAGTTGCAGGACAGCCCGCCGACCATCAGCCGCGAGTCAGGCAAGCGCCGCGTGGTGGTGGGGGCCAACGTCACTGGCCGCGACCTTGGCGGCTTCGTGGCTGAAGTGCAGAGACGCGTCGATGCCGAACTGCGCCTGCCTGAAGGTTATTTCCTGTCCTGGGGCGGCCAGTTCGAAAACATGGAGCGTGCGATGGAGACCCTGATGGTGATCGTTCCCCTGACGATCGCTGCCATCTTCTTCCTGCTTTTCATGCTCTTCAATTCGCTGCGGCTGGCTTCGCTCATCATCCTGGTGCTGCCCTTCGCTTCAATTGGTGGCGTGATTGGTTTGTTTGTGACTGGCGAATACCTGAGTGTGCCGGCATCGGTTGGTTTCATCGCGCTGTGGGGCATAGCAGTTCTCAATGGCGTGGTGCTGGTCAGCTGCATCCGCCGCCTGCGCGAGGACGGCATGCGGGTGCCCGAAGCTGTGCGCGAGGGTTGCGTGCAGCGTTTCCGTCCGGTCATGATGACCGCCACGGTGGCGCTGCTGGGTCTGGTGCCTTTCCTGTTTGCGAACGGACCGGGCGCCGAGGTGCAGCGCCCGTTGGCTGTCGTGGTGATCGGCGGCCTGATCTCGTCCACATTGCTGACCCTGGTGGTGGTGCCCACGCTCTACCGCTGGTTTGATGACCTACCCCAGGAGGCCTGATCCCAGGAGAATTCCCATGAAAGAAATCCGAGCCATCATTCGCCCGAACCGACGTGATCGTCTGCGTGAGGCCTTGCGTGCCATTCCCAATTTCCCGGGTGTGACCATGTTCAAGACCGAGGGTTTCACCGCGCCTGCAGCAGTGGACAAGCGCACTGTGCGCGACGAACTGACCGACTTCACTGAAAAGTACATGGTCTGTGTACTCTGTCCCGATGACATGGTCGAGACCATCCGCGATGCCATCATGGCTGCCTGTGGCACCGGACAGATCGGTGACGGGCTGGTCTGGGTGCTGGACATCGCGCAGGTGCATCGCATCCGCGACCGCCAGCCCTACATCTGAGTGCGGCGCCTCTTGTTGCAGGCACATGCATGAGCGCACTCAATTACCGCCATCTTTATTACTTCTGGGTGGTCGCCAAGGAGGGCGGCATGGCGCGTGCGGCGCAAAGGCTGGACATTGCCATCCAGACCATCAGCAGCCAGGTGCGCGAGCTTGAAAAATCACTGGGACACCAGTTGCTCAAGCCCGAAGGTCGTGGTCTGAGGTTGACCGAAGCGGGCGAAGCGGCCTATGCGCGCGCGGAAGAGATTTTCGAGATCGGCCAGCGCATCCCGCGCGAGGTGGCCGATGCCGCTGCAGGACCGGCCATTCGGCTGTCGATCGGTTTGTCGGACGGCTTGTCCAAACTGGCGGCGCACTCGCTGCTGGATCCGGTGTTGCAGACCCCGGGACTGCGCCTGCTGTGCCACGAGGGCGAGTTCGAACACCTGATGGCCGAGCTGGCCCTGCACCGCCTGGACCTGGTGCTGGCCGGGCAAGGGGCGCCGGTCAATGCCAACCTGCGTTTGTCGAGCCAATGGCTCGCTTCGTCTCCTGTCTGCTGGTATGGCGCACACCAGTGGGTCAGTCCAGAAACCTGCGCGCAATTCCCGACGTGCCTGCAGACATTGCCGGTCCTGCTGCCCACCCGCGACGCGCCTGTGCGCGCCGCGCTGGACCGGTGGTTCGATGACCACGATCTGGTGCCGCAGGTGGTGGGAGAGTTCGAGGACAGTGCCCTGATGTCGGTGTTTGCCGCCCGCGGTCTGGGGGTGTTTCCGATCAGTGTCCTCGGTGCGGAGGATCTCTCACTGATGCCTGGTCTGGCCTTGTTGGGTCAAAGCGAGGTGAAAGAAGACATCTACGCCATTTATAGCCACCGTACCCGTCACCATCCTCTGGTGCAGCAAGTGCTCGAGGGTGGAGGCCTGGCCCAGGGGCTCTGAATGCATGCGCCTGGCAGTGCCAGGCTGCTGTGCAGTGGCTTGCAGTGAGGGCTTGCCCACGCTGCCGTCTGGCTGGGGTATCGACAAAGCGATGGCGGCTGCCCACAATGGGCCATGAGCTGTCGTCACTTCCATTGCCATGCCGTGTCAGCGTCTTGAACCTCAGGACTTGCTGCGCCGGGTGGATCCGGCCAGCCTGGGCTTTGCCAGCACGCTGGAGCTGGTCGAGCAGCCGCTGCCCTGGATCGGTCAGTCGCGCGCCGAGGCGGCGGCCCGCTTCGGCTTGGGCATGGCCCTGCCGGGCTACAACCTGCTGGTGGTTGGAGAAGCCGGTACAGGCCGCACCACGCTGATGCGGCAACTGATGGAGCACCATGCGGCCACTTGCCCGGTACCGCCGGACCTTTTGTTTCTCCATCATGTGGAACAGCCCGAGCAACCCTTGGCCTTGCGCCTGCCCTGTGGTGAGGGACGTCAGCTGCGCCAGCGCATGCTGCAACTGGCGCGGCGTTTGCAAAGCGCTATTGCGCACCGGTTGGCCGAACCCGATGTGAAGGCCGAGAGTGACCGCATCGAGCAGGCCTACAAGAGCGAAGAATCGCGGGCCTATGCCGAGCTCAACGCCTTTGCCCAATCGCGTCACTTCAGCCTCATGCGCGAGCAGGGGAACCTGGTCTTTACCTGCCAGGATGAAAATGGCGAGCCCATGACGGCGGGCAAAGCCATGGCCCTGAGTGCGCAGGCCAGGGCCGAGATCGATCAGGCGGAATCAAGCCTGCGCGAAGAGATCGCCCGTTTTCTTGAAAAGACACGCTCGCTCGAGCATGTGCGCAACGAAGGGCTGGCGGCCTTGCGTCGCCAGATTGTGCGTCCCTTGCTCGAGCGCGAATGGCAGGAAGTGCGTCAGTCGGTGCACCCCGCACCAGCTGATCAGCAGCGGCTGGACGGCTGGCTGCAGGCGCTCCAAAACGAGGTGCTGGAGCATGTGGAGCTGTTTCAGGGCGGGACCGAAGATGAAGGGCTGCGCCTGGAGGCCTTGCAGGACTTGCTCGATGGCCTGCGTGTGAACGTGGTGGTCGATAACCATGGCCTGCATGGCGCTCCAGTGGTGCAGGAGGACAACCCGTCTTACCGGCAACTGTTCGGTTGCATCGAATACGAATCCGACGGGGAGATGCTGGTGACCGATTTCACCCGCATCCGCGCCGGCAGCCTGCTGCGCGCGCACGGCGGCTTTCTGATGCTGCACCTGCGCGATGTACTGACCGATCCGCCGGTGTGGGAACGCTTGCGTCGCTTTGTGCGTTGCGGACGCTTGCAGATCGAGGAACCTGGCGTGATGTACGCGCCGGTGGCGGCGGTCTCGCTCACGCCCGAGGTGGTGCAGGCCGAGGTCAAGCTGGTGCTGATTGCTTCGCCTGACGAATTCGATGCAGTGCAGACGCTGGACCCGGAACTGGCGCGGCGTTTTCGCTGCAAGGTGGATTTTGCCGACAGCTTCACCACAGGGCCGCTGGTCTGGCGCGACACGGCTGTGTTTGTGGCCCGCACTTGCGCACGCTGGGGATTGCCGCACTTTTCTGCAGCGGCGGCGGCATTGCTCATCGAAGACAGCCACCGCCTGGCCCAGGACCAGTACCGCCAAAGCGCCGTGTTCGCCGCCACCGAAGCCCTGGTCATGGAAAGTGCAGCCCTGGCCCGGCTCCGCAAGGGTGAGCTGGTCCAGCCCGCCGATGTGCAGGCGGCGTGCCAGGCGCGTGCTTACCGCCACAACGAACCTGAGGAACGCCTGCTCGATGCCCTGGCCCAGGGGGAGCGGGTGATTCCTTTGTCGGGGCGGATGGAGGCCAGCGTCAACGGCCTGAGCGTGGTGATGCTCGGCGACTACAGCTTTGGCTTTCCAGTGCGCGTCACAGCACGCACCCATGCGGGGGACAAAGGACTGCTGAGCATTGACCGTGAGGTCGATCTGTCCGGACCGATCCACGACAAGGGCGTGCTGGTGCTGCACAGCTACCTCATGTCCCTGTTTGCCCACCAGGCTCCGTTGGCGCTCGAAGCCAGTCTGGTGTTCGAGCAGGAATACGGCGGCATCGAAGGCGATTCGGCTTCGTGCGCCGAGCTCTATGCCTTGCTGTCTTCGCTCGCTGCCGTGCCGCTGGCACAGGGCATTGCCGTGACCGGTTCGCTCAATGCCAATGGTGACCTGTTGCCTGTGGGGGGCATCAACGAAAAGGTCGAGGGGTTCTTTCGCAGCTGTGAACGTGTGGGGCTCGATGGCACGCAGGGCGTGCTGATTCCAGAACGCAACCGGCGCCATCTGATGCTGGATGACCGTGTGATCGAGGCGGTTCGCCAGGGGCGCTTTCATGTCCATGCGGCAAGCACCGTGGCGCAAGGCATGACCTTGCTGTGTGGCTTGCCCTGGGGGGAACTGGGGCCCAATGGTTACCCTGCCGGCAGTCTGCTGGGCCGTGCACAGGCCCGTCTGCACCGTTTGCGGCAGGCTTTCGATGCCACCGGCGCGCACCACGAGCAGCCCGCGCACAAGCGCCGCCATTTGCATGACCACTGATGCGCGATGCCCAATGCGCAAGCACTGAAGTTCATTTCCCCCATTTGCACGGAAACCCGACATGGACCGCAAGACCCTTTGGCACCTGTTGTATTGGATGGCTGCGCTGCTGCTCTTGCTGAGTTTGCAGAACTGGTTGGGAGGCGGGCAGACCCAGCTGGTGCCCTACAGCGAGTTCGAACAGGCCTTGCAAGATGGACGGTTGCAGGAAGTGGTGGTGACCGACACCCACCTGAGCGGCCATCTGAAAACGCCAGAGCAGGGCAAGACCGAGCTGGTGGCGGTGCGGGTGGAGCCCGAGCTGGCCGCTTGGCTGGACGCCTACCAGGTGCCTTACCGCGCGGTACTGCAAAGCAGCTTGCTGCGCGATGTGCTGTCCTGGATCCTGCCTTCACTGGTTTTCTTTGGCTTGTGGTGGCTGCTGATCCGCAAGCTGGTGCAAAAGCAGGGCATGGGCGGACTCATGCAGATCGGCCAGAGTCGGGCCAAGGTGCATGTGACGCAGGACACCGGTGTGACATTCGCCGATGTGGCCGGCGTGGATGAAGCCAAGCAGGAACTCAAGGAAGTGGTGGATTTCCTCAAGCACCCGCAAGACTACGGCCGATTGGGGGCGCATATCCCCAAGGGCGTGCTGCTGGTGGGGCCGCCCGGCACGGGCAAGACCCTGTTGGCCAAGGCGGTGGCCGGTGAAGCCGGGGTGCCGTTCTTTTCCATGTCGGGCAGCGAGTTCGTCGAACTGTTTGTGGGTGTAGGGGCCTCGCGGGTACGCGATCTGTTCGAGCAGGCGCGCAAACTGGCACCGGCCATCGTGTTCATCGACGAGCTGGACGCGCTGGGCCGGGCGCGCGGCGTGTACGGTGGCTGGGGCGGGCACGACGAGAAAGAGCAGACCCTCAATCAGCTGCTGGCCGAGATGGACGGCTTTGACACCCAGGCCGGCGTCATCATTTTGGCGGCCACCAACCGCCCTGAAATTCTGGACCCGGCCCTGCTGCGCGCAGGCCGATTTGACCGGCAGGTGCTGGTAGACAAGCCCGACAAGAAAGGGCGGCTGGACATCCTGCAGGTGCATGCGCGCCGCGTCACACTCGCCCCCGAACTCTCGCTCGACGAGGTGGCGGCGCTGACGCCGGGCTTTTCGGGAGCCGATCTGGCCAATCTGGTCAACGAAGCCACCATCGTCGCCACCCGGCGTCAGGCCAGTCACGTCACGCTGGCCGATTTCACCGCTGCCATCGAGCGCATCGTGGCGGGCCTTGAAAAACGCAACCGCCTGCTCAACCCTGCCGAACGCCGCACTGTGGCCCACCACGAAATCGGTCATGCGCTGGTGGCCCTGAGCCTGCCGGGCAGCGACGTGGTGCACAAGGTCTCGATCATCCCGCGCGGCATCGGCTCGCTGGGCTACACCATCCAGCGCCCGCTGGAAGACCGCTACCTGATGACACGCGAAGAGCTGGACAACCGCATCTGCGTGCTGCTGGGCGGGCGCGCCGCCGAGCAGCTGATGCTGGGCACGGTGTCGACCGGAGCTGCTGACGATCTGGTCAAAGCCACGCAGCTGGCGCGCGACATGGTGATGCGCCACGGCATGGACGAGGCGCTGGGCTGCGTGAGCTACGACAGCCCGCACCCGCCGATGCTGATGGACGGTCTGCCCGACGACTGGCGTGCCCGCCCGCCGGTGTCCGAGGCCACCCAGGCGGCCATGGATGGGGCGGTGCACGACATCATCGCTGCCGCGCTGCAGCGTGCGACAGACCTGTTGGCGCAGCGCCGCGCGGTGATCGAACGCTGTGTCCATGCCTTGCTGGAGCGTGAAACGCTGGATGCGGAGGCGTTGCGCAGACTGATCGAGGGCTGAGGGGGAGCGCAAGCATCTGCTGACTCGAGACCCGGCAGGCCTGCCCTGGCTTATTCCGAAAGTGTCGAGTCCGACAGGGAGGAGGTCCAGGTGAGCTCGGCTTCGAAACCCCGATCACTGCCCGTGGCGGGGGAGCGCAGTTGCAAGCCGATTCCCATGGGGGTTAGCAGTGTCCGCACGATTGACAGGCCAAGCCCTGCGCCATGGCTGTCTGGGCGCGCCCGGTAAAAGCGCTCGTGCAGTCGCTCCAGCGTTGCGACCGGCAAGGGTTCGCAGTCGTTGGCGATCCAGATGCGCGTGGGTGATGTGCGCAGTTCAACGCGAACTGCACTGCCAGGCGTGGCGTACTTGATGGCGTTTTCCAGCAGGTTCCCGAGCACGATCCCTAAAGCGTCCACATCGCCTTCAACGGTCACGGGCGATACCGCAAGGCCCAAGTCTATTTTCGCCCCAGTGCGCCAGCGGTGGTCGTTGCAAAGCAGCTGCAGCAATGGCCCCAGATCGACGACACCGCGCTTGAAGGCTATGCCGGACTCTGCACGGGCCAGTTGCAGGAGTTTCTCGCTCAGGGTCTGCAGGCGTTGCAGCAGTTGGCGAACGGTAGACAGTGTTTTTCGTTGCTCCTCGGTGAGCGCAGTTTTTTCGAGCAGGCTCATCTGAACAGCCGCCGCAGCCAACGGGGTACGCAGTTCGTGGGCGCTGTTGGCCGTGAAATGGCGCTCCGCTTCGAGCGCGGACTTCAGGCGATGCATCAGCTGATTGAGCGTGTGGGCCAGGGGTTGAAGTTCCTGCGGCAAGTCTTGTGTGGATACAGGTTTGAGGTCTGAGCTTCCCCTGCGGGAGAGTTCAGCATCGAGCATTCGCAATGGCTGGCTGGCTTTTTTGACAATGACCAGCAGGCTCAGTGCCGACAAAGGAAGCAAGGCCAGCAAGGGCATGAGCAAAAACGTCAGCGTGTTCAGCAAGGTTTCTGATCGATGGCCGGATCTCTCGGCAATCGCCAGCAGGTAGTCACCGTTGCGGCTTCTTTCGATGTAGACCAGATGGTCCTCGGTGTCCTGAAAGCCAGGTTTGAGTTCAGGTGCAAGCGGTGTGGTGGGCGCCGCGTGCGATCGCAGCAGCATCCGGCCAGAGGCATGGAACATTTGGTAGACCAGGTATTCCTTGTGCTGCGCAGGCTCAAGCGCACCTTCATCGGCTGCCTGTGGATGCTCCATGGCATGGTCTTCGGGGTCCAGCTGCATGATCGCCAACGGCAGCAGGCGCTGGGCGGTTTCCTGCAGGCTCGCATCGAAGATCTCGTCGGTTTCGTGCTTGATCACCAGCGCAACCGAAACCACCATCCCTGTCCAGAGCACCACCAGGATCAGCAGTGTCGATCCGAGCAATTGCCGAACGATGCTGCCCGATGTCATGACTCGGCCTCATGGACCAGACGATACCCAAGACCCCTGATGGTTTCTACTCGCTGTCTGCCAATTTTTTTTCGAATGCGGCTGATGTAGACCTCCAGCGTGTTGCTGCCGACTTCATCGGCAAAGCTGTAGAGCGTCTGATCCAGTGTGTCCTTGGTGACGATTCGCCCGGGGCGGCTGGCCAGTTTTTCAAGCACAGCCCACTCCTTGGCGGTCAGATCAATGTCCATGTCGCCCACCCGTGCCCGTCGTCCCTGAAGGTCCAGCGCCAGTGAGCCCACATTCAGCCAGGTGCTGGCGCTGCCCTGGGCGCGGCGCAGCACTGCTCCCAATCGGGCGAGCAGCTCCTGCACGTCAAAAGGCTTGACCACATAGTCGTCTGCGCCGCGTTGCAGGCCTGCAATCCTGTCAGAGACTTGGTCACGCGCCGTCATGATGATCACGGGGGTGGTGTTGCCGCGCGCGCGCAGCTTGCCAAGCCAGTCCATGCCATCACCATCCGGCAGGTAAAGGTCGAGTAGCACGGCGTCGTAGGTGCTGATCCGGATGGCAGTGTCGGCGCTGTCCAGGCTGGCAACGGGGTCAACGGCGAAACCCTCGGCACGCAGCATCGCGGTCAGTGCCTCGCTCAGCGCAGATTCGTCTTCAATCAATAAAAGTTTCATGGCCAGCACTTGGGGTGGGGCCAGTGTAGCGGCTGCATGTCTTATGCAGCACGATGGCCGGTAGGCCCGTGGGCCGTTCAGCTTGGGTTCATGTGATCCGTCTAGATTGCGTGGGTAACCATCGGCAGGATGCCAAGAACAGGGCGATGGATGGCGCCCATTCATGCGCTCCTTGGCTGCACCCTGCTGGCTTTGTCCATGTGGCATGGGCGCTTGCACGGAGCAGGTCCTGATCGAGCGTCCCGTCTTCATGCCTGGCCGAGCGGGATGTTGCCGGTCTTTGCTTTGGGGAACCAGACATTCATGAATGACAGCTCAGGCCCGCACCTCACAGGGCTGCAGGAAAACGTTTTCTTCCGCTATTTCATCTTTTTCCTGCTGATCGCTTTCAGCTGGGATCTGGCGGACCTCGACCTGAAGGTCATGTCCTTGCTGGGCGACTCCAGAGGTTTTGCGTTCAAAAACCACCCTTTGCTGGCGCTGTGGCTCCATGACCGTGGCAAGCAATTGGCGTTGGTGGTTTTTTTGGCGATGGTGACATGGGTCTGGCGTCCGGTGGGGCCCTGGAAACAGTTGTCGAAGGATCAACGCGTGATGGCGTTGATCGCGGTGCTGGCCAGTTTGCTGTCGGTGAGCCTGATCAAACGCTACAGCTTGACCAGCTGTCCCTGGGAGCTTGAGGTTTTTGGGGGTGTCGCGCGTTACATCCCGCACTGGCAGTGGGGTGTGCATGACGGGGGGGGTGGAAGGTGTTTTCCGGGGGGGCACGCTTCTTCTGCGCTGGGCCTGATGCCGGCGAGCCTTCCATTTCTGGTCCACAGTCAGCCCTCTTTGAGAAAAACGGGTCGACGGATTTTTCTCCTGACTTCAGGGACTGGCTTGCTCTTTGGTCTGGTTCAGACCCTGCGCGGCGCGCATTACCCCAGCCACACGCTGTGGACGGCGGTCATTTGTTGGGCGACGGGTGCAGGGGTGTACCTGGCATTGCAGCGTCGCAGGATCGTCTTGGTCCAGTAGCAAAAGTCCCCCAGGCAACCACGCAGAGCGCATGGCCTAAATGCGATCTGCGCGGCTGCCCGGCCAGTGGCCAAACGACAGGCCTAATCATCGAGATCCCAAAGCCGGTGTGTGTCGAGTTCGATGCGTGCCTGGTTGTGCAGACTGTCCAGCAAGAGGCGCTGGCTGGCGAGCTGCTGTTCGTTGGCCAGGCGCCGGTTCTGGATCAGCTCGGTCATGCTGTGCTCACCCAGGGTGTAGGCCGTGAGGGACTTGTCGGCCGCCAGCCGCTGGGTTGCGGCGGCTGCGCGCAGGGCAACCAGCGCCTGGGCCTGCTGCGCCAGCTGTTGCCAGCGGGCCTCAAAGTCTGCGGTCAGCTGGCGTTCGAGCTGCTGTACCTGCTGCGCCAGGGCATGCGCCTCGGCCAGGGCCGCCCGAGCCTGGCTTTCGCGGTACGTGCCTGACAGCGGCACCGCCACCGAGACACCCGCCAGCTGCTCGCTGCCAGCGCGTTCGCGCGCGGTGTAGAAACCCACGGTTGGATCGGGCCAGCGGTCACGCTCCAGACGTTCCGCCAGCTGCTGCTGGCGGCGGGCTTCGGCGCGCAGCAGGTTCAGTTCGTGGTGATGGGTCAGAAAGTCCTGCAGTGCCGCCTCCAGCGGCTGAGCGGGCAGTGCCGGTGTGGGGACATCGTCCTCGGGGCCGCGCGGCTGGGGCAGTCCCGGGTACAGGCGTTGCAGCTGCGCGATGCTGCGTTGCAGCTCAGCCTGCGCCAGACGGCTGGTGGCCTCGCTGCGTTGCAGTTCGGCCTTGGCCAGCCGGGCGTCCAGTTGGGAAACGTCGCCCTGACGCAGCCGCACCTGCGCCTGACGGTCCAGCTCGCGCGCCAACTGCAGCTCGCGCTCGGCGTTGTTGGCATCCAGCCGCGCACGCAACGCGCCAAACCATTGTGTCAGCAGCGTGCGGCTGGCCTCGTGCAGCGCATCCGCCAGGCCAATGCGCGCGACTTCGCGGTCCTGCTCTGCCAAGCGCGCGTCCATGTCGGCTTTGCCCCAAAGACGCACGGGGCGCTCCAGCGCCAGCGTGGTTTCGGCAAAGCGTTCCTGCGGTTCGCGCACGCGGCGCTGCTGCTGGTTCAGGCGCACGGCCCATTCGCCGCTGCCCGCTTCGATGCCACGCGCGCGTTGCAGCTGCGCCTCCTGTCGGGCGCGGGCGGACTGGATCAGTGGGCTGGCCTGCAGCACCGGGGCCACTTGGGCGGTGGGCGGCAGCCAGTCTTCCAGCGTCCGGGCCTGTGTGCCAGCCGTGAGCATCGCCAGTGCCAGCAGGGTATGTCTGAAAAGTGTCGCGCTCATCGTTCGCTCCAGCGTTCAAAGATCAAAGGCAGCAGCAGCAGGGTCAGCAGCGTGGCGCTGACCAGGCCGCCGGTGACGACGATGGCCAGTGGCTTCTGGATTTCGGAGCCCGGCCCGGTGGCGAACAGCAGCGGGACCATGCCCAGGGCGGTGATGATGGCCGTCATCAGCACCGGCCGCAGACGCCGCTCGCTGCCCAGCCGCACCACTGCGGCGAGGTCCTCGCCACTGGCCAGCCGTTCGTTGAAGTGCGTGACCATCACCACGCCGTTGAGCACCGCGATGCCCAGGAGCGCAATGAAACCCACCGAGGCCGGCACAGACAGGTATTGGCCCGACAGGGCCAGCGCCACCACGCCGCCGACCAGTGCGAACGGGATGTTGACGAAGACGATGGCGGCCTGACGCGGCGAGCCAAAGGTCAGGCTGAGGATCAGGAAGATCAGGCCCATGGCGGCGGGAATCACGATGGCCAGTCGCGCAGCGGCGCGCTGCTGGTTCTCGAACTGGCCGCCCCAGACCACCTGCACCTCGGGCGGCAGGCCGAGCGCGGCCACCGCCTTTTGTGCGTCCTGTACAAAACCCGTGAGGTCGCGGCCCTCCACCGAGACCTGGATGGTGGTCAGGCGCTGGCTGAGTTCGTGGTCGATGCGGATTGGCCCTTCGGTCTGTCGGATGTCCGCCAGCGCACTGGCGGGCCAGGTGCGGCCGTCGGGTGCGGTGATGGGCAGGTTGCGCAGGCGCTCGGGGCTCTGGCGCACGCTGTCGGCGCCGCGCAGGGTCAGTGGCGTGCGGATGCCGCCTTCGAGCACCAGACCCACGGTGTCGCCTTCGATTTGCTGGCGCAGCGCCTGCTGTACGGCTTCCACGCTCAGGCCGGCCTGGCCCATCGCATGGCGCTGCAGTGCCACCGTGAGGTAGGGCATGCCTTCGGCCTTGGGCGCGATCACTTCGGCGGCGCCGCTCACGCCACGCACCGCTTCGGCCACGCGCTGGGCGGTGTGGATCAGCTGGTTCAGGTCGTTGCCGAAGAGCTTGATGGCCACGTCGCCGCGCGTGCCGGTCAGCATTTCGGAAATGCGCATCTCGATCGGCTGGGTGAAGCCGTAGACCAGACCCGGGAAGCCGTCGAGCACCTGCCGCAGCGCATCGATGATGTCTTCCTTGCTGCCGCGCCACTGCTCCCGCGGCTTGAGCACGAGGAAGGTGTCGGTCTCGTACAGGCCCATCGGGTCCAGGCCCAGCTCGTCGGAGCCGACGCGGGCCACGATCGACTGCACCTCGGGCACTTGGGCCAGGATGGCTTGCTGCACCCGCGTGTCGAGTTCGACGGACGCGTCCAGCGTGATCGAGGAGTCCTTTTGCAGCTGCACCAGGATGTCGCCCTCGTCCAGCGTGGGCATGAAGGTCTTGCCGATCTGGGTGTACAGCCCGGCGGCCAGCACCAGCGAGCCGATCGCCACACCAAACAGGGCCCTGGGGTGCCGCCAGCAGGCGTCGCGCAGGCGCACGTAGCCGGCCAGCAGATGGCGCATCAGCGCCGGCTCGTGGGCACCCTGCACCTTCAGCACCAGCGAGGCCAGCGCCGGGATCACGGTGAAGGCGATCAGCAGCGAAGCCGCCAGCGCCATCACGATGGTCACGGCCACCGGCGAGAACAGCTTGCCTTCGAGGTCCTGCAGTGTCAGCAGCGGCAAAAACACCACGCCAATGATCACCACCCCGGCCACCACCGGCTGCACCACCTGACGCACCGCGTGCAGCACGCGTTCGGTCATGGTCACCTCGCGGGCCTGGGCATGGCTGCCCAGCTGGGTTTCGATGTTTTCAACCACCACCACCGAGGCATCGACCAGCATGCCCAAAGCGATCGCCAGTCCACCCAGGCTCATCAGGTTGGCGGTGATGCCCACCGCATGCATCAGCAAAAAGGTGGCCAGCAGCGACAGCGGCAGCGACACCGCCACCACCAGCGCGGCGCGCACACCGCCCAGAAAGAGGTACAGCACCACGCAGACCAGCACCGCCGCTTCCATCAGGGCCTTGGTGACGGTGCCGGCGGCGCGGGCCACCAGTTCGCCGCGGTTGTAGAAGGTGCGGATCGTCATGCCAGGCGGCAGGCGTTTTTGCACGCTGGCGATGCGCGCGTCCAGCGCCGTCACCAGTTCGCGGGCGTTCACGCCGCGCAGGCCCAGCACCAGGCCTTGGACGGCCTCGCCATGCCCGTCCTGCGTGACGGCGCCGTAGCGGGTCAGCGCCCCGGTGCGCACGGTGGCGATGTCGTCCAGCAGCACCTTGCCGTGGCTGCGCGGCGCCTCGATGCGGATCGCGCGCAGGTCATCGAGTGTGCGCACCGCGCCCTCAACGCGTACCACCAGCGAGGTCTCGCCCGCCAGCATGCGGCCGGCACCGTCGTTGCTGTTGTTCGCCGCAAGCGCCTGCCGCAGCTGCGACATCGACACGCCCAGCGCCGCCATGCGTTCCGGACGTGGCACCACCTCAAAGGTCTGCACTTCGCCGCCCAGCGCATTGACTTCGGCTACGCCGGGCACGGTGCGCAGCTCGGGCCGGATGGTCCAGTCCAGCGCGCGGCGTTTTTCGGCGAGGCTGAAGTCGCCTTCGACGGTGAACATGTACAGCTCGGACAGCGGGGTGGTAATCGGCGCCAGACCGCCGCTCACGCCAGCGGGCAGGTCGCCCATGACGCCCGAGAGCCGTTCGCTGACCTGCTGACGCGCCCAGTAGATGTCGGTGCCTTCCTCAAAGTCGAGCGTGATGTCGGCGATGCCGTATTTGGACACCGAGCGCACCATGCGTTTTTTGGGGATGCTCAGCAGTTCCTGTTCGATCGGGCGCACCACGCGCAGCTCGACCTCTTCGGGCGTCATGCCCGGGATCTTGAGGATGATCTTGGCCTGCGTGGGCGAGATGTCGGGAAAGGCGTCGATGGGCAGCTGGAACCAGGCCCGCAGCCCGGCCAGCGCCAACAGGGCGGCCAGCAGCAGGGTCAGCGTGCGCCAGCGCAGCGCCGTGTGGATGAGTTTTTCCATGGTCGGCCCGCCTTCAGTCGGCTTTCTGCAACAGCGGGCGCAGGGCGGCCAGGCCGGTGCTGGCCACGCGTTGCTGCGCGTTCAGGGGGCCTTGCACCGTGGCGCTGTCGTCGTTGCTGCTGAGCACCTGCACCGCCGTGGGTGCGTAGCCCGTGGCCGTGGCCACCAGCACCCAGCTCTGCCCTTGCATCTGCAACAGGGCGCGTGCGGGCACCTGCCAGGCCGCTGCCGCTTTCGGATCGGTGGCCGGGTGCAGCTGCACCTGCAGTGCTTCGCCAGCCTGCAGGCGGCCAGGCACCGTCACGCGCGCGCGCGCACGGGCCTGCGGTGAGGCGTCCAGGCTGCGGCTGACGCCCAGCAGCACGGCCCGGGCTTCGTGGCTGGGGACACTGACCGCGTCGCCCGCGCGCAGCCGCGTCGCCTTCTCGCCCGAGAGGGTGATGTCCAGCTGCAGCTGGCGCAGGTCGGCGATGCGAAACAGCACCGTGCCGGCCTCGACGCGCTGGCCCACACTGGCCTGCACATCGACCACGGTGCCGGCGCGCGGCGCCACCAGCTGGCCGCTGGCGTAGTCGCTGCCGCTACCCAGACCGCTGGCCTGCAGGGCCGAGCGTTGCGCCTGCCAGTGGGCTTCGGCGGCCTGCTGGCGGTTTCGGGTGACCTGCAGCCGGGCGGCGGGGATGATGCCTTCGT
>CAXRGK010000060.1:0-9647 GCA_964230145.1 Burkholderiaceae bacterium
CCGGGCACCATGGGCGTCACGCCGGGCAGCGGAGTGATCATGTGGCCGCCGGTCTCGGTCTGCCAGAAGGTGTCGACGATCGGGCAACGGCTGCCGCCCACGTGCTGGTAATACCACTCCCAGGCGGCCGGGTTGATCGGCTCACCCACCGAACCCAGCAGGCGCAGGCTGGACAGGTTGTAGCTCTTGGGGTGCACGGCGTCGTTGGACTCGGCAGCCTTGATGAGCGAGCGGATGGCGGTGGGGGCCGTGTAGAAGATCGAGACCTTGTGGTCCTGGATCATCTTCCAGAAGCGGCCAGCATCCGGGTAAGTCGGCACGCCTTCGAACACGATCTCGGTGCCACCCAGCGCCAAGGGGCCGTAGGTGATGTAGGTGTGGCCGGTCACCCAGCCAATGTCGGCGGTGCACCAGAAGACGTCGTTGTCCTTGAGGTCAAAGGTCCACTTGGTGGTCAGGGCAGCGTGCAACAGGTAGCCGCCCGACGAGTGCTGAACGCCTTTGGGTTTGCCGGTAGAGCCAGAGGTGTAGAGCAAAAACAGCGGGTGCTCAGCCTCAACCCACTCGGGTTCACAGGTGGTGGGCTGCTTGTCGGCCACATCCGCCATCCACAGGTCGCGGCCGGCGGTCATGGCGATGTCCATGTTGCCGCGCTTGACCACCAGCACGTGCTTGAGCTTGTCGCAACCGCCCAGGGCAATGGCTTCGTCGACGATGGATTTGAGGGCCAGCTGCTTGCCGCCGCGCACCTGGCAGTCGGCGGTGATCAGGGCCACGGCGCCAGTGTCTTCCAGGCGGTCACGCAGGGACTGGGCCGAGAAGCCTCCAAACACCACCGAGTGGGTGGCACCGATGCGGGCGCAGGCCTGCATGGCGGCCACGCCATCGATCGACATGGCGATGTAGATCATCACACGGTCGCCCTTTTTCACGCCCAGGCTCTTGAGCGCGTTGGCGTACTGGCAGGTCTTGGCCAGCAGCTGGCTGTAGGTGACCTTGGTCACTTCGCCGCCATCGGCTTCGAAGATCAGCGCGGTCTTGTCGCCCAGGCCTTTTTCAATGTTGCGGTCCAGGCAGTTATAGGACACGTTGAGTGTGCCGTCTTCAAACCATTTGAAGAACGGCGCGTTCGATTCGTTGAGCACCTTGGTGAAGGGCTTTTTCCACGTGATCAGTTCCTTGGCCAGACGGCCCCAGTAGCCTTCGTAATCGGTCTCGGCTTCCTTGCACAGCGCCTGGTAGGCGGCCATGCCGGAGACATGTGCGTTCTTGACGAAGGCTTCGCTGGGTTGGTAGATGGCGTTGGCGCTCATGGGGTCTTGTCTCCTTGGACTTGAACGTGACGAATTGAATGGGCGAGACTGTCTGCCTTGGCTCTTACAACCTACTGACTGACATCTGGCTTGCATGCTGTCCGGGGTATCTGCACACAGACAACCACTAGAATTGGTTCGTTCTGCGCCAGCCATGCAGACCCTGATGCCAACCCCATGTCCGACTCCAAACCTTCCGTGACCTCACCCCTCAAACCCCTGCCCAATCTGATCTTTGCCAGCCGCTGGCTGCAACTGCCGCTGTACCTGGGCCTGATTGCTGCCCAGGCGGTATACGTGTTTCACTTTTGGGTTGAGCTGGTGCACCTGCTCGAGGCCGCATTTGGCAACCAGCATGCGCTGCAGACCCTGATCACCAGCATCGGCTACAAAAGCGACGCTCCCCTGACCGCCCTCAATGAAACCGTGATCATGCTGGTGGTGCTGGGCCTGATCGACGTGGTCATGATCTCTAACCTGCTCATCATGGTGATTGTGGGCGGCTACGAAACCTTCGTCTCGCGCCTGAACCTGGAAGGCCATCCCGACCAACCCGAATGGCTCAGCCATGTGAATGCCTCGGTGCTCAAGGTCAAGCTGGCAACCGCCATCATCGGCATCAGCTCGATTCACCTGCTCAAGACCTTCATCAACGCGGCCAACTACGACGAAAAAGTGCTGATCTGGCAAACCGTGATCCACATCGCGTTCCTGTTCAGCGCACTGGCCATTGCCCTGGCCGACCGGTTGATGTCTCACACTGTCCCGTCAGACCACTGATTTCCCGTTTTCCCTGAAAGTCCTCCCATGACCGTCATCCGACAAAACGATCTGATTGAATCCATCGCAGGGGCCCTGCAGTACATCAGCTACTACCACCCGGCCGACTACATCGAGCACCTGGCCCGCGCCTACGAGCGCGAGCAAAGCCCTGCCGCCAAGGACGCGATGGCGCAGATCCTGACCAACAGCAAGATGAGCGCGCTGGGCCACCGCCCGATCTGCCAGGACACTGGCATCGTCAACGTCTTCCTGAAAGTCGGCATGAATGTGCGCTGGGAAGGCTTCACCGGCAGCCTGGAAGACGCCATCAACGAAGGCGTGCGCCGTGGCTACATGAACCCCGACAACGCGCTGCGCGCCTCGGTGGTGGCCGACCCGCTTTTCGCCCGCAAGAACACCAAGGACAACACCCCCGCCGTGATCTTCACCGAGATCGTGGCCGGTGACAAAGTCGACATTACCGTGGCGGCCAAAGGTGGCGGCTCGGAAAACAAATCCAAGATGGTCATGATGAACCCCAGCGACAACCTGGTCGACTGGGTGCTCAAGACCGTGCCGACCATGGGCGCCGGCTGGTGCCCGCCGGGCATGCTGGGCATCGGCATCGGCGGCACGGCCGAGAAGGCTGTGCTGCTGGCCAAGGAAAGCCTGATGGACGACCTGAACATGTACGAACTGCAGGCCAAGAGCGCACGCGGCGAGAAGCTCGACCAGGTTGAAGAACTGCGTCTGGAGCTCTACGAAAAGGTCAACGCCCTGGGCATTGGCGCGCAGGGCCTCGGCGGCTTGACCACGGTGCTGGACGTCAAGATCAAGATGTACCCCACGCACGCGGCCTCCAAGCCCGTGGCCATGATCCCCAACTGCGCGGCCACCCGCCACGCCCATTTCGTGATGGACGGCTCGGGCCCGGTGTATCTGGACGCGCCTTCGCTCGACCTGTGGCCCAAGGTCGACTGGCAGCCCAACACCCAGACCAGCAAGCGCGTGGACCTCAACACCCTGACCAAGGAAGAAGTGGCCAGCTGGAAACCCGGCCAGACCCTGCTGCTCAACGGCAAGATGCTCACCGGCCGCGACGCTGCGCACAAGCGCATCCAGGACATGCTGGCCAAGGGCGAAAAGCTGCCGGTGGACTTCACCAACCGCGTGATCTATTACGTCGGCCCGGTCGACCCGGTGCGCGACGAAGTGGTGGGCCCCGCCGGCCCGACCACCGCCACCCGCATGGACAAGTTCACTGACATGATGCTGGCCCAGACCGGCCTGATCGCCATGGTGGGCAAGGCCGAACGCGGCCCGACCGCCATCGAGGCGATCAAAAAGCACAAGTCGGCCTACCTCATGGCCGTGGGTGGCGCCGCTTACCTGGTGTCCAAGGCCATCAAGGGCGCCAAGGTGGTGGGCTTTGCCGACCTGGGCATGGAAGCCATTTACGAATTCGACGTGGTCGACATGCCCGTGACCGTGGCGGTGGACGCCGGCGGCACCAGCGCCCACATCACCGGCCCGGCCGAGTGGGAAAAGCGCATCGCCAGCGGCGAGTTCAAGGGCATCTCGGTCACCGCAGGCTGATGACCCAAGCACCAAAGGCCGCGCAAGCGGCCTTTTTCTTGGTGGAGCGACCATGAGCGCACAGCAGCCCATCGGCGTTTTCGACAGCGGCATTGGCGGCCTGAGCGTGCTGCAGGCCCTGCTGGCCGAACTGCCGCACGAGCATTTTGTCTACCTGGCTGACAACGGCCACGCGCCCTATGGGGAAAAGACCGACCTGTTCGTGCGCCAGCGCAGCCTGGCGATTGCCCACCACCTGGTGCGCGAACACCGGATCAAGGCGCTGGTGGTGGCCTGCAACACCGCCACGGCGGCGGCCATCCAGGAATTGCGTCACCACCACCCGCATTTGCCTCTGATTGGCGTGGAGCCTGCCATCAAACCCGCAGCCCAGCTCACGCGCACCGGGCGAGTGGGCGTGATGGCCACGCGCGGTACAGTGGCCAGCGAGAAATTCCAGCGTCTGCTGTCCAGCCTGCAAGGCTCAGCCGAATTTGAGGTCTGCGCCTGCAACGGCCTGGCACTGGCCATCGAACAAACCACCCTGCCCGCACACCAGGACCGGGCGCCAGCCGAAGTCACCCGGCTGCTGCGCAGCTACACCCGGGCGCTGGGCGATTTTGGTCAGGCCCCCGGGCAGATCGACACCCTGGTGCTGGGCTGCACGCACTATGTGTTCGCGCAGGAAGAACTGCAGGCATTGCTGGGGCCCGACGTACAACTGGTCTCCACCGGCGCGCCCGTGGCCCGCCAGACCCGTCGCCTGCTCGAAGCCGGCGGCCTGCTGCATGCCGGCCCTGCACCACAGACCCTTGCGGGACGCCTTCAGCTCTTCACCACCGGCGATCTGGCCGGACTGCAGGCCGCCGCGCAGCGCTGGCTGCATCTGCCGCCGCAGGGCTGCCAGCGCACCGTCATCCCCTTGTAGGAGCACGCCCCTGCGCGCGAATGCTTCGGCCGCAGGGGCGGCCTCCTACTGACGGGTCGCTTTGAGCGCCGCCGCCATGCCCCGTGCCACATCCACCGGGCGCAACAGCCACAGCCCCAGCACAAACAGCAAGGCCGTGGAAGCAATCGCCAGCCGATGGTTGCCGCTGGTGACCCAGGTGATGAGGCCATAGCTCAATGGCCCCAGGATGCTGGCCAGGCGAATGGCAAAGGTCCACAGACCAAAAAACTCGGCCAACCGCTGTGGCGGCACCATCAGCCCCGCCATGGCGCGGCCAGCCGACTGACTCGACCCCAAAAATACGCCAGCCACCGCCGCCGCCACCCAGAACAGGCCCTTGGTGGTCGACGCCGCCGCCAGCATACAGGTCACGATCCAGCCGGCGATCGTCAAGCCCAGCGCCCGCTTGTGGCCCAGCCGGTCCTGCACATGGCCGAACACAAACGCCCCCACAAAAGCCGCGATGTTGAGCACGAAGATCAGCACCATGGTCTCCTGCGGCGCAAAGCCCACCACCTGTTCGGCGTAGATGGCCGCCAGCGAGATCGCCACCGCCACACCGGCCTGGTAGGCCACGGCGCAGGCCATCAGCTGGCGGAAATCGGCATAAGCCACGCTGTCGCGCCAGGCCTGGCGCATGCGCAGCAGGTGGGCGGCAAAGCCTGCAGGGTGATCCTCGCCCAGTGACGGACGGGCATGCTCTTTGAGCAATGCAAACGTCACGCTGGCGGCCAGCCCGTAGATGGCCGCCGTGATCCACATCGTCACCGGCACAAACTGCGCCGCGCTCTCCTGCCGCGCCTGCGCCGACAGCACGTAGGCCAGGCAAACGCCCAGCGTGAGCATGCCGCCCACGTAACCCAAAGCCCAGCCCCAGCCGCTCACGCGGCCCATCGCTTCGGGCCGGGCCAATTCGGGCAAAAACGCCGCGGTCAGCGACTCGCCCCAGGAATAAAAAGTGTTGGAGATCACCAGCAGCACCAGCCCAAGGGCCACCTGCCCGGGCTGCACCCAGGCCAGCGCTGCGGTGGAAGCCACGCAGCCCAAGGTGACCATCAACAGCAGCCGCTTCTTGGCGGCATGCCGGTCAGCCCAGGCGCCCAGACCGGGCATGGTCAGCATGACGATCGCGTAGGAAATGCTGAGCCCGATGGTCCAGACCAGTGTGGCCCAGCTCGCGCCGCCGGCCACCCCACCCACAAAGTAAGCGGCAAACACCGCCGTGATGACCACGGTGGTGTAGCCCGAATTGGCAAAGTCGTACATCGCCCAACCCAGCAGTTCACGGCGATGCACGCCGGGGTTGAGGCTATCGGCAAAGTACGGTTTCACCAGCAAAGACCCGGAAAGACGCCTTGCACGCCTGAGGCAGGACAGGGGCTCAGTGCAAATGGCGCGGGCGCCGGCCGTTGCCGCCATGGCCGCTGTTGCCGCCACTGCCGCCACGAGGCGGTTTGCCCAGATCCAGCGAGCTGACCAGATTGTTGAAGCGCTGGCTGAACAGCTTGTCGATCTCGTTGATCACGCCACCCAGCTCGCTGCCGTCAAAGTGGCGCTCCATCAGGTTCACCACGTCGTGCACCAGCAAATCGCGCTGCGCCTGCATGATGGCCCCCGGGTCGGGTCCCACGAACAGCATGACGAAGTCGTCACGCGATTGCTCGCCACGGGCTTCGTCTTCTTCGTCGAATTCGGTGTCGTAGAAAGTCACTTCGATCTGGGCGCCTGCGGAAGAGACTTCGTTGAGGTTCATGCACAGCTCGTCGAGCACCTGGCGAAAGTCATCGTCGCCCCTCACCGTCCAGCACATGCGAAGGCAATCGTTGTTTTTGTCGAATTGAAGGCCCGGTTCTTCTTCGTAAAGGCTCACACTGCCCTCGCGCAACGAACGGGCACCGGCGTAATGCCACAGCGGGCGCAGGCTTTCCTGCAAGACTTTGGGATCGGTCCCGGGCTTGATCGGAATGTCACCATGCACATGGATTTCAAACGCAGCGTGGTCGTGGTTCATGGTGTTCTCTCCTGGTGCCCCGAGCCGGAATCGAACCGGCACGCCCCTTTTCAGGAAGCGGCGGATTTTAAGTCCGATGTGTCTACCAGTTTCACCATCGGGGCCTGTTTGAACCCGTATTGTGCCCTGAGAACGTCAGTGCATTGACGCGCCATTCTGGAGCCACTGCGCCAGACTGCGACACCTCACGCAGGTGTAAGGGTGTGTTTCCAGACAGCTTCTGCCGACCAAACCATTCCTAGAATCGACCGCAAGACGGTGTTGTCTTGCCCATGTCCGAAAGGGAACCCCATGCACAAGCCTCTGCGCAGCCTCGCTCAAGCCACATCACTGGCCCTTGCAGGCCTCTTGCTCTTGCCTTTGGCCCATGCTGAAAAGCCCGAATGGGCTGGTCATGGCAAGCCCGACAAGGAACACGAGCGTCGCCACACTGAACGCCGTGATAAAGAGCATGATGCTCGACAGTACGAACGGCGCGAACGTCATGAACTCGAACAACGCCGCGCCATGGTCGAATTGCGCTTCAGCGATGGGGACCGCCGGTTCATCCGCGACTATTACGGCGCACAGATGCGTGCTGGCTACTGCCCTCCGGGTCTGGCCAAAAAGAACAACGGCTGCCTGCCACCCGGCCAAGCCAAGAAATGGCACGTCGGCCAGCCCTTGCCGGCCGATCTGAGACGCTACCCCCTGCCCGCAGACGTGTTGATCCGTCTGCCCATGCCCCCTGCTGGTCACGAATTCGTCCGGGTCGCCTCGGACATCCTGCTCATCGCTGTCGGAACGAGCATGGTGATTGATGCCGTCGAAGACCTGGGACGCTGATCACGCCGCTTGGGTCAGATCTGTCCGACAGGAGAAAGTGGCGTGGCCTTCAGTGTGAAGCGGCCAGGCGCTGCAGCGCCGCCTCTTGGATGCTGGCCGCATCCACCCGGAAGAACGCCCGCAACGCGGCACGGGTGTCACTGCGGCCAAAACCGTCGGTGCCCAGCGTGCTGTAGCTGCGCCCATTCGGCACAAAGGCGCGGATGCTTTCGGGTACAGCACGCACATAGTCGCTGGCCGCAATCACCGGCCCCTGTGTCTGTGCCAGAAGCTGCCCAATCCAGGTCTGCGCCTGCGCCATGCCATCACGCGCCAGCTCGCTCCAGCTGGTGATGCTCAGCACATCCACGCCCACACCCTGCTGCGCCAGCTGCTGGGCCGCCTTGATGACTTCGGTCAGGATGGCGCCCGAACCGAGCAAGGTCACCCGCTGCCCCGCCTGCGGACCGTAAGAGGCAAACTTGTAGCCCCCGCGCAGCACACCCGCCGCCGCATTGGCCGGCAGGTCGGGCTGGGCGTAGTTCTCGTTCATCAGGGTGACGTAATAAAACACGTCCTGCTGCTCCACCAGCATTTCGCGCATGCCGGCATCCAGGATCACTGCCAGCTCCCCGGCAAACGCCGGGTCGTAGCTCTTGCAGTTCGGGATCGTGGCCGACACCAGATGGCTGGAGCCATCCTGGTGCTGCAGGCCTTCGCCGCCCAGGGTGGTGCGACCCGACGTGGCGCCGAGCAAAAAGCCACGCGCCCGTTGGTCAGCGGCCGCCCAGATCGCATCGCCCACCCGCTGAAAGCCGAACATCGAGTAATAGATGTAGAACGGCAGCATGGCCGTGCCGTGCACGCTGTAGCTGGTGGCCGCAGCCGTCCAGCTGGCGATGGCACCCGCCTCGCTGATGCCTTCTTCCAGGATCTGGCCGTCCAGGGCTTCTCGGTAGCTGAGCACCGAGCCGATGTCTTCCGGGGCGTATTTCTGGCCCACGCAGCTGTAGATGCCGACCTGCTTGAACAGGTTGGCCATGCCGAAAGTGCGTGCCTCGTCGGCGACGATCGGGACGATGCGCGGCCCCAGCATGCTGTCCTTGAGCAGGTTGCCCAGCACGCGCACAAAGGCCATGGTCGTGCTCATCTCCTTGCCATCGGCGCGCAAGGCAAATTGCGCATAGGCCTCGATTGGCGGTACGGGCACCACATCGCAACGGGTCTCGCGGCGCGGCATGGCGCCGCCCAGGCGGGCGCGGTGCTCGCGCAGGTAGGTCATCTCAGGGCTGTCATCGGCTGGCTTGTAGAACGCCAGCCCCTTGGCCTGCTCGTCGGTGAGCGGCAGGTTGAAGCGGTTGCGGTATTCGATCAGATCCTGCTCGTCGAGTTTCTTCTGGCTGTGTGTGGTCATCTTGCCCTGACCGGCGCTGCCCATGCCATAGCCCTTTTTGGTGTGGGCCAGGATCACACTGGGTTGGCCGCGGTGCGCCGCCGCTGTGGCGTAGGCCGCGTGGATCTTCACCAGATCGTGGCCGCCGCGCTTGAGCCGGTCGATCTGCTCGTCCGTCATGCCCTGCGCCAGCCGGATCAGTTCTTCGTTCTGGCCAAAGAAGTTTTCACGGTTGAAGCGCCCATCCTTGGCAGCAAAGGTCTGCATCTGCCCGTCCACGGTCTGCGCAAACGCCCGCGCCAGTGCGCCCGTCGTGTCGCGTGCAAACAGGCCATCCCAGTCACTGCCCCAGACCAGCTTGATGACGTTCCAGCCGGCACCGGCAAACAGCTTTTCCAACTCGTCGATGATGCGCCCGTTGCCACGCACCGGGCCATCGAGGCGCTGCAGGTTGCAGTTGACCACCCAGACCAGGTTGTCCAGCTTTTCGCGGGCGGCCAGGGTCAGTGCGCTCATGGATTCGGGTTCATCCATCTCACCGTCACCAAACACCCCCCAGACCTTGCGCCCTTCGCAATTGAGGATCTTGCGATGGGTGAGGTAATGCATGAAGCGCGCGTGGTAGATCGAACTGATCGGGCCGATGCCCATCGAACCGGTCGGGAACTGCCAGAAGTCCGGCATGAGCCAGGGGTGCGGATAGCTCGACAAACCCCGGGCACCGTGCTCGGCCGCCGTGATTTCGCGGCGATAGAAGGACAAGTCCGTTTCCGTCAAACGCCCTTCCATGAAGGCGCGCGCATAAACGCCCGGTGCACTGTGCGGCTGGAAGAACACCAG
>CAXRGK010000061.1:0-8879 GCA_964230145.1 Burkholderiaceae bacterium
TCTGCTCGATGGCCGCCGCCGGCAGGCGGGTGATGCCGATGCCGTAGCAGCCCATTTCCATGGGCTGCGGCTTGCCGTCTTCGCCCAGGAACGTGGCGTTCATTGCTTTGGAATATTTGGTGCCCAGATAGAACACATGGCCAATCTCGATGCCGCGCTCGATGGCCAGCTCCCCTTTGCCATCGGGCGATTTATCGCCCGCCACCACATTGCGGATGTCGGCCACCAAATCGGGCTCGGGCAGATCGCGGCCCCAGTTCACGCCGGTCATGTGGAAGTCCACGTCGTTGGCGCCGCAGATCCAGTCGGTCATGAGGGCGACATCGCGGTCGGCCACGACCTTGAGGGGCTTTTTCAGGTTCACCGGGCCCAGGTAACCGGGCTTGCAGCCAAAGTGGTCTTCGATCTCGGCGAGCGTGGCAAAGCGGAAACCGCCTTCCATCCCTGGCAGCTTGCCGACCTTGACCTCGTTCATGTCGTGGTCACCGCGCACCAGCAGCAGCCACACGGTGGACTTCTTCACCGATCCGTCTTCAGCCAGTTCGTCGGTGGCCAGCACCAGCGATTTGACGGTGGTGGACAGCGGCACGTTCAGCAGGGCCGCCACGTCTTCGCAAGTGCTCTTGCCGGGCGTGGGGGTCTTGACCATGTTCTGACGAGCCGCGCCACGCGGACCGATGGGCGCCAGCGCCTCGGCCTTTTCGATGTTGGCCGCGTAATCGCTGTTCGGGCAATAGACGATGGCGTCCTCGCCGGTGGCAGCGATCACCTGGAACTCTTCGGACAGGTCGCCGCCAATGGCGCCACTGTCGGCCGCCACGGCACGGTAGCGCAGGCCGAATCGATCAAAAATCTTTCGGTAGGCCTGCGCCATGTTCTGGTAGCTGGCCTTGGCGCCAGCCTGGTCCTTGTCGAAGCTGTAGGCGTCCTTCATGATGAATTCGCGCCCGCGCATCAGGCCAAAGCGCGGACGGCGTTCGTCTCGGAACTTGGTCTGGATCTGGTAAAGGTTCTTGGGCAACTGCTTGTAGCTGCGAAACTCCTGGCGTGCCACATCGGTCACCACCTCTTCGCTGGTGGGCTGCACGACAAAGTCGCGGCCGTGGCGGTCCTGGATGCGCAGCAGCTCGGGGCCCATCTTGTCAAAACGGCCGGTTTCTAGCCACAACTCGGCCGGCTGCACCACGGGCATGGTCATCTCGATGGCACCCGCGCGGTCCATTTCCTCGCGCACGATGGCCTCGACCTTGCGGATCACGCGCAGGCCCATGGGCATGTAGTTGTAGATACCCGCACCCAACTTCTTGATCATGCCGGCGCGCATCATCAGCTTGTGGCTCACGACTTCGGCGTCGGCGGGGGCTTCCTTGAGGGTGGAAATGAGGAATCGGGAGGCTTTCATGTTCGAAAACGAGGGTTCTAGAGGGTAACCAGAGGACGACGGCCGATGAGGCCGTGCATAATGGTTCCAATTTGAAAATTTGGGGTTGATTATGCTGGATCGTGAAGGCTTCAGGCCCAACGTCGGCATCATTCTGCTCAACCAGAAAAACCAGGTGTTCTGGGGCAAGCGCATCCGCACCCACAGCTGGCAGTTTCCGCAGGGCGGCATTGACCGGGGCGAGAGTCCTGAGCAGGCCATGTTTCGGGAATTGCATGAAGAAGTGGGCCTCCTGCCGGAGCATGTGCGCATCGTGGCCCGCACCCGCGACTGGTTGCGCTATGAGGTGCCGGACCGCTACATCCGCCGCGATGCCCGCGGCTTCTACAAAGGTCAAAAACAGATTTGGTACCTGCTGCAGATGGTCGTGGGTGACCACCACCTGAATTTGCGCGCCACCGACCATCCGGAGTTCGATGCCTGGCGCTGGAACGATTATTGGGTACCACTGGACGTGGTGATCGAATTCAAGCGCGGTGTTTACGAAATGGCGCTGACCGAACTGGTCCGCTTCCTGCCGAAAAACGACCGTCACAACCGCTACCTGCGGGGTGCAGCCCCCCGCTCGGCACGCGCGCCCTCGGACCAGGACCATCATCTGCCCAGACCGCCGCACATGGAATTGCCTCCAGGGGCCAGCTTCGACCCCAGCCCTCAAGGCTGAAGGGGCCGAGAAAAAGCCCGAACACCGGAAAGTGCTCCGGGCTCATTTGTGACCATGCAAGGTCAGCGGCTGAGAATCAGGTTGTCCCGGTGGACCATTTCTGGCTCTGCGGTGTAGCCCAGCAGCGTTTCGAATTCGTGCGAGGGCTTGCGGCACAACAAGCGCGCCTCGGCGGCCGCGTAATTGGCCAAGCCACGGCCAATTTCGACTCCCTGCGCATCACGGATGGCGATCACATCACCCCGCGAAAAATCGCCTTCGACTGCCGTCATGCCAATCGGCAGCAGGCTTTTGCCTTCCTGGCACAGCTTGTGAGCGGCGCCGGCATCGACCATGACCGAACCGCGAAGCTGCAGATGGTCTGCCATCCACTGCTTGCGGGCCTGCTGCTTGGCCGTCTGCGCCACCAGCAAGGTGCCAATGTTCTCGCCATGCGCCACACGCAGTAGCGCATCGGGTGCGCGTCCCCAGGCGATGATGGTGGAGGCACCGGAACCCGCAGCACGTTTGGCAGCAAGGATCTTGGTCAGCATGCCACCTTTGCCAATCGACGACCCTGCACCACCGGCCATGGATTCGAGCGCCGGATCTCCCGCACGTGCTTCATGCACGAAAGTGGCACCCGGGTTGCTGCGGGGGTCGGCGGTGTACAGGCCTTTCTGGTCCGTCAGGATCACCAGCAGGTCGGCCTCGACCAGATTGGCCACCAGTGCACCCAGGGTGTCGTTGTCGCCGAACTTGATTTCGTCATTGACCACCGTGTCGTTTTCATTGATCACGGGCAACACGCGGTGCTGCAGCAGGGTCAGCAGTGTGGAGCGGGCATTCAGGTAACGCTCCCGGTCGGCCAGATCTGCATGGGTGAGCAGCACCTGCGCACTGCCCATGCCATTGGCCCGCAATTGCGTTTCGTACATCTGCGCCAGCCCCATCTGGCCCACAGCCGCTGCAGCTTGCAGGGCAGGTACTTCGCTCGGACGGGTGCGCCAGCCCAGGCGTTTCATGCCTTCGGCAATCGCACCGCTGGAGACCATGATGACCTCCTTGCCTTCCTGCGCCAGCTGCGCCAACTGGCGACACCATTCGCCAATCGCCTGCTCGTCCAAACCACGGCCTTCGTTGGTCACCAGGCTGGAGCCTACCTTGACAACGATGCGACGGGCATCGTGCAGCACTTCGGAAATCGGCGTGGTCATCGTGTCTTGCGGCATCAGAGCAGGGCCAGGCCCGCTTATTGGGGTTCTGCGAAGCGGGGGTCGATATCGACAGGCCCCTGCTCTTCGACCTGGCGGTCATGGATGTGCTTGTAAATATCGCGGATCAGGCCCTCACAACCCTCACGTGTGAGTGCGGAGATTTCGTACACCGGCCCTTTGTAGCGCATGCGCTTGACGAAGTCCTTGACGCGCGCAGCGCGCTCTTCGATGGGCACCATGTCCAGCTTGTTGAGTACCAGCCAGCGCGGCTTGGCATACAGCTCGGGATCGTATTTCTTGAGTTCAGCGGCGATCGCCTTGGCCTGCGCTACCGGGTCGACGCCTTCGTCAAACGGGGCGATGTCCACGATGTGCAGCAGCAAGCGCGTGCGCTGCAGGTGCCGCAGGAACTGATGGCCCAGACCGGCACCTTCGGACGCACCTTCAATCAGGCCAGGCACATCGGCCACCACAAAGCTTTGCTCAGGACCGACGCGCACCACACCCAGGTTGGGGTGCAGCGTCGTGAAGGGGTAGTCCGCGATCTTGGGGCGCGCATTGGACACCGCCGCAATGAAAGTGGACTTGCCGGCGTTGGGCATGCCCAGCAGACCCACGTCAGCCAGCACCTTGAGTTCAAGTTTGAGACTCTTGCGCTCGCCGGGCTGACCCGGAGTCTTCTGGCGCGGCGCACGGTTGATGGCGCTCTTGAAGCGCAGGTTGCCGTAGCCACCATCGCCGCCTTTGGCGATGGTCAAGACTTCACCGGGCTGCAACAGCTCGTACAGCACCTCACCCGTTTCGGCATCGCAGATCAGCGTGCCCACCGGCATCTTGAGCGTGATGTCATCGCCAGCCGCACCGAACATGTCCGAACCCATGCCGTGCTGGCCCCGCTTGGCTTCGTGGCGGCGCGAATAGCGGTAGTCCACCAAGGTGTTGAGGTTGGGATCGGCCACGGCAAACACATGCCCACCTCGACCTCCATCGCCCCCATCGGGTCCACCGAATTCCTTGTACTTCTCATGGCGGAACGAGACGCAGCCGTTCCCGCCGTCACCTGCGGCGATGTCGATATAGGCTTCGTCAACGAACTTCATGGGGTATCCAGTTTATCTGAGGGTGATTGAGCAATCCGGCCCTGGCTCACCGGAAGCCAGAAAGCGAAAAGCCCCGACGGGCGGGGCTGCTTCGCTGAAAACGGAGCCGGACTTTAAGCGGCCGGGGTCACGTTCACGGTGTGCTTGTTCAGCTCGCCTTTGGTGGCAAACGACACATGGCCGTCAACCAGGGCAAACAGGGTGTGGTCTTTGCCCACGCCCACGTTGGAGCCGGCATGGAACTTGGTGCCACGCTGGCGCACGATGATGGAGCCGGCGCTGATCAGCTGACCGCCGAAGGCCTTCACGCCCAGCATCTTGGGCTTGGAATCACGCCCGTTTCGCGTAGAGCCGCCGCCTTTTTTCTGTGCCATGACCTGTTCTCCTTAGGCAGCGATCGCACCGATTTGCAGTTCGGTGTATTGCTGACGATGACCTTGACGCTTCTGGTAATGCTTGCGACGACGCATTTTGAAAATGCGCACCTTGTCGTGCTTGCCATGCGCCACAACGGTGGCTTTGACAGTTGCGCCGGACACCAGGGGCGTGCCCACCTTGATTTCAGCGCCGTTGCCGACGGCCAGAACCTGGTCGATCACGATTTCCTGGCCAACGTCCGCAGCAATCTGTTCTACTTTGATTTTCTCGCCGGAAGCAACGCGATACTGCTTGCCACCGGTTTTTATGACCGCGTACATGTATGACCTCTTGAATGGAAGTTTCCCTGAGCGAATCCCAAGGAACTGCGAATTCTATCATGGTCGGAACCCGCTGTCACGCCCACCCCTGGCCAGACTGGCTGGCCAAAGCACGCCTCCTATAATTGCGCCCGAGCGGCGTTCACGCCCGTCCCGCCTGCTTGGCCAGGCTTTTTGCCGGATTTCCGATTTGTCTGCCCCTGAAAACAGCACCGCCTCTGTGTTGGCCCTGGTCGCACCCGACATGGCCGAAGTGGACCGTGTCATCGCCGACCGTCTGGATTCAGGTGTCCCGCTGGTGGGCGAGGTAGCCCGCTACATCATCTCAGCTGGCGGTAAGCGCCTGCGCCCTGTCCTGTTGCTGTTGACCTGCGGCGCACTGGGCTATACCGGCACACAACGCCACAACCTGGCCGCCGTGGTGGAGTTCATCCATACTGCCACCCTGCTGCACGACGATGTGGTGGACGAGTCCACCCTGCGCCGCGGCCGTCCTACCGCCAATGAAAGTTTCGGCAACCCGGCCAGCGTGCTGGTCGGTGACTTTCTCTATTCGCGAGCCTTCCAGATGATGGTCGATGCCAACAGCATGCGCGTGATGCAGGTGCTGGCCGATGCCACCAACGTGATCGCTGAGGGTGAAGTGTTGCAACTCATGAACATGCACGACGCCTCGCTGGACGAAGACGGCTATCTGCGTGTGATTCGCTCAAAAACTGCCAAGCTGTTCGAGGCCAGCGCTCGCTTGGGCGCCATCCTGGCCAGACAGGACGCTGACACGGAAGAAGCCTGCGCCACCTACGGCCAGGCTTTGGGCACAGCCTTCCAGGTGATTGACGACGTGCTCGACTACGACGGCGACACCGCCGAAATGGGTAAGAATCTGGGCGACGATCTGCGTGAAGGCAAGGCCACTTTGCCATTGATTCTGGCGATGCAACGCGGCACGCCTGCACAGGCCGCCACCGTTCGTGCTGCGATTGAAACCGGCAGCGTCGATCAGCTGCAGGCCATCGTCAACATCGTGCGCGAAACCGGCTCTCTGCAAGCCACCCGCACCGCCGCGGCCGCAGAAGCACAGCGGGCAATTGACGCTGCGATGCGCTTGCCCACCAACGCACACCGTGATGCCATGGTAAGGCTGGCTTCACAGTTGCTGGTGCGCCGGGCCTGACCGCCCCGGCAACACCGCCTCAGGCCGGCTGGCCCCGAAGTTTGTTCACTGCCCATGTGAACACGGGCCACAGCAAGATCACAAACGTGGCCAAGGCCAGCCACATGGCGATCGGCCGGGTAAAGAACACCCAGGGATCCCCATCGGACTTGATCATGGAGGTCACAAAGTTTTCCTCCATCATGGTGCCCAGCACCACCCCCAGGATGGCGGGAGCCACCGGAAAGCCGTTTTCCTCGAACACGAATGCCGCCAGCCCGAAAAACAGGATCAGCACAACGCCCCAGACAGAATTGTTGATGGCAAACGAACCCACGATGCAGAACAGCAAAATCGTCGGCATCAGGATGTTGCGAGCCACCTTGAGGATCTTGGTCGCGATCTTCACCGTCAGCCATCCCAGCGGAATCATGATGATGTTGGCCAGTATGAACACGAGGAAGATGGCATAGATGTTTTCCGGGTTGTTCACAAAAATCATGGGGCCCGGATTCATGTTCTTCAGATACAGCACCCCAATGGCAATGGCCGTGATCGAATCACCTGGAATACCGAACACGATGGCCGGAATCCAGGCACCTGCCAATGAAGAGTTGTTGGCCGCTCCGGACTCCACAATGCCTTCGACATGGCCTGTGCCAAATTTCTCGGGCTCCTTCGAGAATTTCTTGCTCATGGCATAACTCATCCAGGAGGCCATGTCGGCCCCCGATCCGGGCTGGATGCCAATGATCGTTCCCAGAGCGCTGCCGCGCACCAGAGGCCAGCGGTACTTCCTGAGCAAGTCCCACATGCCAGAGAAAATATTTCCGATTTTGTTGACCGCGATCACCGCCGGCGGATCCATGTTGGTGATGTAGCGCAGCAACTCGGAGATGGCGAACATGCCCACCATCATGGGGATGAGTTCCACGCCGCTCATCAACTGGGGCAAACCCATGGTGAACCGCGGATGGGCTGCCGGATTTTCCAGACCGATGCAGGCAATCAACAAACCCAGCAAGAGGGAGATGCAGGCTTTCAGCACACTGGCATTGCCAATGAAAACCGCTCCGGCCAGACCCAGTACCACCAGCCAGAAATACTCAAAAGACGAGAATTTCAGTGCGATCTCGGCCAGTGCTGGGGAAAACAGGATCATGACGATGGTCCCGAAGAGCCCCCCAATGGCCGAGAAGACCAGACCCGCCCCCAGCGCCAACTCCGCCTGCCCCTTGAGCGTCATGCGGTAGGACTCATCGGTATAGGCGGCCGAAGCAGGTGTTCCAGGAATGCGCAACAACGCACCGGGAATGTCACCCGAGAAAATCGCCATGGCAGTCGCCGTGACGATGGCCGCCACCGCAGGAACAGGTGGCATGAAAAAAGTGATGGGCACCAGCAAGGCTGTAGCCATGGTTGCCGTCAGTCCCGGAATACAGCCCACAAACAAGCCAAACAGGGCCGAGCAGAAAATCACCAGAAGCACGTGTGGGTCCAGCACCAGACCCAAGGCTTGCAACAAAACAGCAGTGGTCATGTCAACGCCCTCACCATTGCAGAGGCAACAAGATGCCCCAGGGCAAGGGAACACGCAGCCCCTTGTAGAAGATCGTGTGGATCAGCAAGGTCACCATCAGAGCTATCGGAACGATCAAGCGCGAACGAACCTGCAGGGCCCAGAACATCGTGCACAGAATCGCAAAGGCACAGATCAGGAACCCCAGAAAATCAGACGCCAGAATGTAAAAGAGCAGGCAGCCTGTCGTGATGGCAAAGTTGCGCAGATGGTGAGGCGAGCGGATCCAAGCGCCAAGCTCAATGAGCGGGGAGCGAACAGAGGTTCGAAATGAACGCACGATCAGCAAGACCGAGCACAGCAGGAGCAGCCATGCCAGCAAGCCCGGGAAAGCGGCAGGGCCAATGTTCTGCCCAGGAATGGTGGGGAAACTGGAGATATTGAACAGCACAGCCAGGGCAAGCAACAACAGCAAGAAGCCGCTGAGCGCGTCATTGAATTTCATGGCAATCCATCTCGAAAATGAGGCCCCGTGAGGGGCCTCGGGTCAACAGATCAACGAGGGCGTACTCACTTGGCCAGGCCAAGCGACTTCATCACTTTGCCCATGTCGGCGTCGCCTTTGTCCATGAACTGTTCAAAGCCTTTGGCATCGGCATAGATGACACCAAATCCACGACCAGCCATGAAACTCTGGTAATCCTTGCTGTCGTAGATTTTCTTGAGGGCAGCTCCGAGCTTGGCCTGAACATCGGCCGGCAAACCCTTCGGTCCGGCCAACCCACGCCAGGCCCCCATGGTCCAATCGCTGCCCGTCAGAGACTTCAGCGTCGGCACATTGGGGTACAAGGCTGCCGGCTGGCTGGCCATGATGGTCAAGGGACGCGCCTTGCCGGCGTCAATCAAGGCCCGGGCTTCAGGCAAGGAACAAGTGACCATTTCTATCCCGCCTGCGGCCAGATCGTTCATGGCAGGCGCAGCACCGTTGGACGGCACCCAGGGCACCGCGGTGGTGTCCAGTTTGAGATCACTCAACATGCCTGCCAGTGCCAGATGCCAGATACCGCCCTGCCCTGTACCGGAAGCCTTGAACTTGCCTGGGTTGGCA
>CAXRGK010000062.1:0-7532 GCA_964230145.1 Burkholderiaceae bacterium
CGCGCGAACAGAGCCTCATTCGCGCGCAGGGGCGCGCTCCTACACACGAAAAGGACACCCGCACACCATGACCGACCCCCTGCACATCGTCTGCCCCCACTGCCACACCACCAACCGCGTAGCGGCTGAACACCTGGCAAGCGCCCCAGACTGCGGCCAATGCCACCGGCCCCTGTTCACCGGCCATCCGCTGGCGCTGGATGCCGCCAGCTTCGAGCGCCACATCGGACGCAGCCAGGTGCCGGTGCTGGTGGATTTCTGGGCGCCGTGGTGCGGGCCCTGCCGCATGATGGCCCCGGCCTTCGAGCAGGCCGCAGGCCTGCTGGAGCCGCATGTGCGCCTGGCCAAGGTCAACACCGAAGATGAGCAGATGCTGGCTGCCCGTTTCAACATCCGCAGCATCCCGACGCTGGCGTTGTTCGTGAACGGCCGTGAAGTCGCACGTCAGGCCGGAGCCTTCCGATCGGCGC
Organism: Burkholderiaceae bacterium; assembly: GCA_964230145.1. GTDB lineage: Bacteria > Pseudomonadota > Gammaproteobacteria > Burkholderiales > Burkholderiaceae_C > Limnohabitans_A. Next base: position 471 of record CAXRGK010000062.1, read on the forward strand.
AGGACATCGTGGGCTGGGTGCGTTCGCACCTGTAAAGCCAGATGACGAACCCGCCTGGATGCGGGTTTCAGTCCTGCGGTGTGGTCTCCAGCCGGCCCAGATCAAAGCCCTGTTGCTGCAGCCTGCTCAACAGGCGCTGGTAGCGAACAGGATCCACCTGGGGTGTCCTCGAGAGAATCCACAGGTATTGCCTGCGGGGCTCACTCACCGCCACCAGCTGGTAGTCCTGATCGAGGTCGATGACCCAATAGTCGCCCCAGACAAAGGGCAGGAACGACAGCCAGGAGGGGGCGAAGCGGACTTGCAGTCTGGGTGAGGTGGCCGGGCCGATCTGTCTTGCCATGCCCATGGCCTCGGTCATTTCCCCGCCAGCCAGACGGCAGCGGTTGATGACCTGGACCTGGCCGTCAGCCATCAGGCTGTAGTCGGCCCTGGCGCCTGTGGCGCATTTTTTCTGGAACCAGTTGGGGTATTTGGCAATTTCGAACCAGGTGCCCATGTAACGTGGCACGTCCAGAGAAGCAATCGTGGTCAAGGCATGGCCTGCAGGTGGCGGATCCTGCTGGGCCGTGGCATGGCTGGCCATGGTGCTCAGGGCGACAAGGCAGAACAACGAAACGAACCTTCTTCTTTTCATGGCATGGACACCGAAAATCTGTTTGACCCCTGGCTGACCGAGGTCATTTGTCAAAACGCCTGCAGCTGGCGGGTGATCGCGGTGACCCGCGCCGCTTCGATCCGTTCACCGATCTGCGCACCCTGAAGTCCTTCGTGTGCCGCGGCAGCGGCAATGTCAGCCGTGACTACGCTCAGTGCAGATTCCAGGGCCCGCGCCAAGCGCCGGGCCTGCGGGTAGGCAGTCTCTTCACAACCCAGACGCCCCCGCGCATCCGCTTCACAGGCTTGCAGCACCAGCGCAAAGCGTTCGTGCTGGCGGATGGCATCGCAGCGGATCAAGAGACGCATGATGGCAGCGGCGCTGAGCTCGCCGCTGCGGTGGATGTTGCCGTGTTCACGCGCCACCACTTCGGCCAGTTCCTTGCAGTCATTGGGCACACGCAGCCGTTCGGCCACCTTGTGGGCCAGCTTCACGCTGCGACTTTCGTGGCCGATGTGGCGTGGGAGCACGTCTGTCGGGGTGGTGCCTTTGCCCAGGTCGTGCATGAGGGCCGCCCAGCGCACCGCCAGCGGCGCCTGCAGGCGAGCGCACTGGTCGAGCACCATCATCACATGCACGCCGGTGTCGATTTCCGGGTGGTGTTCAGGGCGCTGTGGCACACCCCACAAGCGGTCGAGTTCGGGCAGCAACACCTTCAGCGCACCACATGCACGCAGCACCTCGAACATCCGTGAGGGCTTGTCGGCCATCAGGCCTCGGGCGATCTCCTGCCAGACCCGCTCGGGCACGAGGTGGTCCACTTCGCCATCCAGCACCATCTGGCGCATCAGCGCCATGGTTTCATCGGCCACCGTGAAGTCGGGAAAGCGTGCCGCAAAACGGGCCAGCCGCAGGATGCGCACCGGGTCTTCAGCAAAGGCGTGGGTCACGTGGCGCAGCACCTTGGCTTGCAGGTCACCTTGGCCGCCATAGGGGTCGATGATGTGGGTGGTCCAGTTGGAAAGGCCATCGACAGGCTCAGGCCGTGCGGAAGCGGCAGCGCTCAGTTGCCCGGCCATGGACTCGGGCACGGCCAGGGCGTTGATGGTCAGGTCGCGCCGGGCCAGGTCTTCTTCGAGCGTCACATCTGGGGCAGCCTGCACCGCAAAGCCTTTGTAGCCGCGCGCGGTTTTGCGTTCGGTGCGCGCCAGCGCGTATTCCTCACGGCTTTGCGGGTGCAGAAAGACCGGGAAGTCCTTGCCCACTGGGACATACCCTTTTGCGGTCATGGCCGCGGGCGTGGCGCCCACGACGACCCAGTCGCGGTCATTGACAGGCTGCCCCATCAGCGCATCGCGCACCGCCCCTCCGACGACAAAGATCTCCATGCCAGCCCTCAGGGGTGGAGCCGGAAAGGCTCTTCGAAGTCGATGAAATCTTTTTCGGCCAGTGCGCCGTCGATCCATGCCTTCACCCCAGGCAGGGCGCAGACGCGCTCCATGTAGGCCGCCACATCGGCAGGTACGGGCAGAGCGTAGGTTCTGATGCGCATGACCACCGGCGCAAAGTAGGCATCGGCCACGGTGAATGGGCCAAACAGCATGGGGCCGCCGTGCTCGGCCAGCAGGCCGGACCACATGGACACGATGCGCTGCAGGTCGGCGCGCACGGCGGGCTTGTCGCGCAGGGCCAGAGCCCCCACCTCGGGCAAATGGGCCTCGATGTTCATCGGACAGGCGCTGCGCAGACCGGTGAAGCCGCTGTGCATTTCGGCGCAGATGCTGCGGGCGCGGGCACGTGCGGCGCGGTTGGCAGGCCAGAGCTGTCTGTCCGGAAACTGCTCGGCCACATACTCGGCAATCGCCAGGGTGTCCCACACCACCAGACCATCGTGCACCAGCAGCGGTACCTTGCCCACCGGGCTGAGCGGTGCGACCACTTTCTTGAACTGCGAATCGGGCGTGAAGGCGTCGAATCGCACCATGATCTCCTCAAAGTCGATGCCGGCCTGGCGCAACAGCACCCAGGGCCGCATGGACCAGGACGAGTAATTTTTGTTGCCGATGTAGAGCTCGATCATGTTGGTCTCCCGTGGATGTGTCCGCCATGTTAGCCCGGACACGGCCGGTCGGGCCTGGGGCTTGTCGCTTTGTCTGGCCTGATGCAGGATCGCAGTAGGCTTGAACACAGGAGCAGCGATGCGCACCATCGGTCTGATCGGCGCCCCCACCGATGTGGGCGCGTGGGTTCGCGGCGCCAGTCTGGGGCCAGAAGCGTTGCGCGTGGCCGGCCTGGCGCAGGCTTTGCGATGGCAGGGCCTGGGCGTGCAGGATTGGGGTGACCTGTACGGTCCGGTCAACCCGATGCACCCGCCTGTTCGAGGTTGCAGTCACCTGCGCGAGGTCCACATCTGGACCCTTCTGGTGGCGGGTGCCGTGCAGCAGGCCCTGTCGTGGGGGCAGGTGCCGGTGTTGCTGGGTGGTGACCACAGTCTGGCCATCGGCTCGGTGGCGGCTGTGGCCCGCCACTGTGCCACGCAAGGCAAGCGTCTGCAGCTTGTCTGGTTCGATGCCCATGCCGACAGCAACACGCCGGCCACCAGCCCCTCGGGTCATCTGCATGGCATGCCGCTGGCCTGTCTGCTGGGGCAGGGACCCGTCGAGCTGACCAGACCGGAGCCGGTGTTGCGGCCAGAGCAGGTCTGGTTGCTGGGTTTACGCAGCACCGATCCTGGCGAGGAGGCGTTGTTGCAGTCCGTGTCCATCCGGCCCGTGCGGCTGCAGGGCGGCCCGGACGATGGCTGGCAGATGGTGGCCACGCTGGCGCAGTGGCTGACTGACCTGGACCCGCAGACCCATGTACACCTCAGCCTGGATCTCGATGTGCTGGACCCCGGGCTGGCGCCAGGGGTGTCCACGCCTGTACCGGGGGGCCTGAATGCCGAGCAGGCCATGGCGTGCATGCGCTGGCTGGGGCAATGCGGGCTAGTGGGCAGCGTGGACCTGATGGAGCTGAACCCGGCGCGGGATGTGAATCAGCAAACGGCGCGGCTGGCGGTGGCCCTGCTCACCCAGCTGCTGGCCCCACCCGATCAGAACACCCAGAGCAGTGCCGAAGTCATCAGCAGGTAGCGCAGGAATTTGCCGATGGCCATGTAAAACGTGCAGGGCCACAGCGGCATCTGCAACCAGCCCGCCACCGCACACAGCGGATCGCCCACACCCGGTAGCCAACTGAGCAGGCAGGCGCGGGGCCCCAGTTTTTCCAACCATTGCAGGGCGCGCAGATGGGTGGGCGAATGGCGCCATTTGTCCACCGCCTTGTGCGCGCCCCAGCCCATCCACCAGCTGACCATGCCGCCCAGCGTGTTGCCGGCGGTGGCCACCAGCACGGCGGGCCAGAACAGTTCGGGATTGAGCTTGACCAGACCAAACACCGCGGGCTCCGAACCCATGGGCAGCAGCGTGGCCGAGACAAAAGCCACCACGAACACGGTGGACAGCCCGAACTCGGGCAAGGCCAGTGTCTGCAGCAGCGTATTCATCCAGGCTTCCATGCGGGGCAGTGTAGCGGCCGAAGCCAAACCTGCTGTCGGGTATGGTCCTTACCACAAACAGCTTTCATTTGCTGAAATTTTGGGCAATTACAATCGTGCCTCCTTTTTCAGCACCCCCTGTTTCCCACGCCCATGCAGATCGGCCCGTACACCTTGCCGAACGCGTTGTTCGTTGCCCCCATGGCGGGCGTGACGGACCGGCCGTTCCGTCAGCTCTGTCGCCAGTTTGGCGCAGGCTACGCGGTGAGCGAGATGGTGACCTCACGCAAGGACCTGTGGCACACGCTCAAGACCAGCCGCCGCGCCAACCACGAGGGCGAACCCGGCCCGATCGCGGTGCAGATCGCCGGCACCGAGCCGGCCATGATGGCCGAGGCGGCTGCTTACAACATCGAGCGTGGCGCGCAGATCATCGACATCAACATGGGTTGCCCGGCCAAGAAGGTCTGCAACAAATGGGCCGGTTCGGCCCTGATGCAGGACGAGACGCTGGCGCTGCAGATCATCGAGGCGGTCGTGGCCGCCAGCGAGCCCCATGGCGTGCCGGTCACGCTCAAGATGCGCACCGGCTGGTGCCAGAGCCACAAGAACGCTTTGAGCATCGCCCGCGCCGCCGAACAGGCCGGTGTGCAGATGGTCACGGTGCACGGCCGCACCCGCGAGCAGGGGTACAAGGGGGAGGCCGAGTACGACACGATCGCCGCCGTCAAGGCCGCGTTGCGCATCCCGGTGGTGGCCAACGGCGACATCACTTCGCCCGAAAAGGCCCGCGAGGTGCTGCGCCAAACCGGGGCCGATGCGCTGATGATCGGCCGTGCCGCCCAGGGCCGGCCCTGGATCTTCCGTGAAGTGGCGCATTACCTGGCGACCGGTGAGCACCTGGCACCGCCGCTGGTGGCCGAGGTGGGCCGCGCCCTGCTGGAGCACCTGCAGGACCACTACAGCCTGTATGGCGAATTCACCGGCGTGCGCTCGGCGCGCAAGCACATCGGCTGGTATGTGCGCAGCCTGCCCGGGGGTGAGGATTTCCGCGAACAGATGAACAGGCTCGAGAGCAGCGAACAACAACTGGCCGCCGTGGCCCGGTATCTGGACGGTTTGGCTGAGCAGATGGACCGGTTGCCTGCCGTGTGCAGCGAAGCGGCACTGGAGATGAGTGAATGAGCGAACGACAAAGCATTGAGGCCTGCATCCGGGCCAACCTCGAAGACTATTTTCAGGACCTGGACGGCACCGACCCGGCCGGTCTGTACGACATGCTGCTCAAGGTGGTCGAGAAGCCCTTGCTCGATGTGGTGATGCAGCGCGCCGGCCAGAACCAGTCGCGTGCGGCCGACTGGCTGGGCCTGAACCGCAACACCCTGCGCAAGAAACTTGTCGAGCACCAGCTGCTCAAGTGAATTTTGATCTTTAGACCTTTAGGAACATTGTGATGAAAGCCCTGATTTCCGTATCCGACAAGACCGGCATCGTCGAGCTGGCGCAGCAGCTCCACGCCCTGGGCGTGGGCCTGATCTCCACCGGTGGCACCGCCAAACTGCTGGCCGACCAAGGCCTGCCGGTGACCTAGGTGGCCGAAGTGACGGGCTTTCCGGAAATGCTGGACGGCCGGGTCAAAACCCTGCACCCCAAGGTGCATGGCGGCCTGCTGGCGCGCCGCGACACGCCCGAGCACATGGCGGCTTTGAAGGCGCACAACATCGACACCATCGACCTGCTGATCGTCAACCTCTACCCGTTTGAGGCCACCGTGGCCAAGCCCGGCTGCACGCTGGCCGACGCGATCGAGAACATCGACATCGGCGGTCCGGCCATGGTGCGCAGCGCCGCCAAGAACTGGAAAGACGTGGGCATCGTCACCGACGCCAGCCAGTATCCGGCCGTGATCGAAGAACTCAAAGCCCACGGCAAGCTTTCCGACAAACTGCGCTTTGCCCTGTCGGTGGCCGCGTTCAACCGCATCAGCCAGTACGACGGCGCGATCAGCAACTACCTCTCCAGCGTCAACTTTGAGGCCGAGAAGCTGAGCGAAGACTACGTGCCCGAGCGCGCCCAGTTCAGCGGCCAGTTCAACGAGCAGTATGTGAAAGTGCAGGACCTGCGTTACGGCGAAAACAGCCACCAGCAAGCCGCCTGGTACCGCGACCTGGCGCCCGCTGCCGGTTCGCTGGCCACCGGTGTGCAGCTGCAGGGCAAGGAGCTGTCCTACAACAACATCGCCGACGCCGATGCCGCCTGGGAATGTGTCAAGAGCTTCGAGGCGCCGGCCTGTGTGATCGTCAAGCACGCCAACCCCTGCGGCGTGGCCGTGGGTGCCAACCCCTTCGAGGCCTACAGCAAGGCCTTCCAGACCGACCCGACCAGCGCCTTTGGCGGCATCATCGCCTTCAACCGCCCGGTGGACAAAGCCGCGGCCGAAGCGGTGAGCAAGCAGTTTGTCGAGGTGCTGATGGCGCCCGACTTCAGCTTTGATGCGCTGGAAGTCTTCAAGAGCAAGGTCAATGTGCGCCTGATGAAGATCGCGCTGCCCGCGAACTACGGCCAGGTGCGCAACGCGCTCGAAACCAAGCGCGTCGGCTCGGGCCTGCTGCTGCAAAGCGCCGACAACCACGAGCTGGCGCTGGCCGACCTGAAAGTCGTCACCGTCAAGCACCCCCCCCCCGACGAGCTCAATGACCTGTTGTTCGCCTGGAAAGTGGCCAAGTTCGTCAAGTCCAACGCCATCGTGTTCTGCAAGAACGGCATGACCATGGGCGTGGGCGCCGGCCAGATGAGCCGCCTGGACTCGGCCCGTATCGCCAGCATCAAGGCCGAAGCTGCCAAGCTCAGCCTGCAAAACACCGTGGTGGCGAGCGATGCCTTCTTCCCTTTCCGCGACGGCCTCGATGTGGTGGTGGATGCCGGTGCG
>CAXRGK010000063.1:0-2384 GCA_964230145.1 Burkholderiaceae bacterium
GTCAGCGCTGGAAGCCGACGGGCGCGGCAAGGTGGTCTCGCGCCCCCGTGTGATCACGGCCGACCAGACCAAGGCGCTGATCGAGCAGGGTACCGAACTGCCATACCAGACGGCGGCGGCAACGGGCGGCAGCACGCTGACCAACATCACCTTCCGCAAAGCCAACCTCAAGCTGGAAGTCACGCCTCAGATCACACCCGAGGGGGCGGTGGTGCTGGATGTGGACGTCAACCGCGACAGCGTGGGACAGCTCACCACGGCCGGTTACGCCATCAACACCAAGCATGTGAAAACCCAGGTCCGGGTGCAGGACGGTGGGACGGTGGTGCTGGGCGGCATCTTCGAGGACACCGACAAGAACGACGAGGCACGCGTTCCCGGTCTGGGCGAGGTGCCGGTGCTGGGCTGGCTGTTCCGCAATCGCCAGCAGGTGCGCCGCCGCAGCGAGCTGCTGGTGTTTCTGACCCCGCGCGTGGTGGCCGAGAACGCCAGCGTGGCCGAGATGGTCGGTCCGGTCGTGTCCAAGCCCGATCCACGCCCCTGAAAGCGAAGCTTCTCCCACACGGCGACCCAGCCTGCCGAGGGGCCGATTTCATGGTCGCAAACGAATGCCCCGCTCGCATACACTTGAGGGTTTTCGGCGCCAGCCGGGCAGGGGTCCGGCATCGCCTTCGTGTGTGAGACGGTCTTGAGCATCATTTTTGTCGGTCTGCCGGGTGCAGGCAAAACCACCATCGGACGCCAGCTGGCCCGGCGTCTGGGGGTGTCTTTTGTCGACTCGGACCATGTGATCGAGGAACGCCTGGGCTGCTCCATCCGTGAATACTTCGCCCGCGAGGGGGAAGAGGCCTTCCGGGATGTCGAGCAGGCAGTGCTCGATGACCTGAGCCTGCACCACCACGGCGTGCTCTCCACCGGTGGCGGCTCGGTGTTGCGAGAGGCCAACCGTCGCCACCTGCATGAACGCGGGTATGTGATCTACCTGCGCACCTCGCCAGAAGACGTCTACCGCCGCGTGCGGCACGACACGGGTCGGCCGTTGTTGCAGGTGGACGATCCCTTGGCACGCCTGCGTGCCCTGTACGAAGCACGTGACCCCTTGTACCGCCAGGCCGCCCACTACGTGCTGGAAACCGGTCGCCCGTCGGTGGCGGCGTTGGTCAACAAGATCATGATGCAGCTCGAACTGGGCGGGCAGCTGCCGCTCAAGGCGCCAAGCCCGGCGGCCTGACGTCTCAGGCTTCTGCCGCTTCGATCAAGAAGCGCACCCGCTTTTGTCCCTGCCATTCGTCGGCATCGAGCCGGTAGGCCACCTTGACCCGGGCGGGCAGCGGTTCTGCCCGGTTGAACCAGATGCCATCGACGGGTTGGCCCTGGTGTTTGAGTTTGAGCGACAGGTGTTTCTCGCCCACCAGCCGCTGCGACAGCACTTCGACCTCTTCGCTGAAGACAGGCGGCGCAAAACCCTGGCCCCAGACTTCCGCGTGCAGCATGTCGACCAGTTCGGTGCGCCGGTACTCGGGGGGCAGCGGGCCATCGGTTTCGAGGCGGCGTTGCAGTGTGGCCGCATCCAGCCATTCCATGGCCACCCGGTTCAGGGTTTCCTCGAAAACTTCGAAGTGCTCTTCGGCGACCGTGCAGCCGGCGGCCATGGCGTGGCCGCCAAAGCGCAGCAACACGCCCGGGGCACGCTTGGCCACCAAGTCCAGCGCGTCGCGCAGATGAAAACCCGCAATCGACCGGCCTGAGCCCTTGAGTTCGTGTTCCTTGCCTGGCGCCGTGCTGGCCGCAAACACGAAAGTGGGGCGGTGCAGCTTGTCTTTCAGGCGGGAGGCCACGATCCCAACCACCCCTTCGTGGAAATCCGGATCGAAGACGCAGATGGCTGGCGGCGGGGTTTCACCCTCCTCGAACAGGGATTCGGCCATTTCCATGGCCATCTCACGCATGTCGCCTTCGATCACGCGGCGTTCGCGGTTGATGGCGTCGAGCTGTCTGGCCAGTTCGTCGGCGCGTGTGGGGTCGTTGGTCAGCAGGCATTCAATGCCCAGCGTCATGTCCGACAGGCGTCCAGCGGCGTTGATGCGCGGGCCCAGTGCGAAGCCGAAGTCGAACGTTGTGGCGCGGCTGGCCTCGCGGCCTGCGGCGCGAAACAGTGCGGCCATGCCTGGCGGCAGCGCACCTGCACGCACGCGTTTGAGGCCCTGGGCCACCAGGCGGCGGTTGTTGGCGTCGAGCTTGACCACATCGGCCACGGTGCCCAGGGCCACCAGGGGCAGCAGCGTGTCGATCTTCGGTTGTGTCTTGGCATCGAACACGCCGCGCTCGCGCAGTTCCGCCCGCAGCGCCAGCAGCACGTAGAACATCACGCCCACGCCGGCGAT
>CAXRGK010000064.1:0-2296 GCA_964230145.1 Burkholderiaceae bacterium
GATCTACCAGTGTGACTGGAGTTCAGACGTGTGCTCTTCCGATCTCGATATAGGGCGTGTAGCACTCGGTATAGCCGTGCTCGCGCGTTTGCGTATCCAGCATGAACTGCGCGAGCGCACGGTGCAGCTGCGCGATCGGCCCGCGCATGAAGGTGAAGCGCGAACCCGAGAGCTTGCTGCCGGTGTCGAAGTCCAGGCCAAGCTTCTCGCCGATTTCAACGTGGTCCTTGACCGCGAAGTCAAACGTTTTGGGCGTGCCCCAGCTGCGCACCACCACATTGCCTTCTTCGCCAGCACCCACCGGCACGCTCTCGTGCGGCAGGTTGGGCACGGCCAACAGCAGGGCCTGGAGCTCAGACTGGATCACGTCCAGGCGGGCAGCAGAGTTGTCGAGTTCGGTCTTGATCGCACCCACCTGCGCCATGACTGCCTCGGCCTCGGCATGCTGACCCTTGCCTTTGAGCACACCGATCTGTTTGGACAGGCTGTTGCGCTGGGCCTGCAGCTCTTCGGTGCGGGTCTGCAGGGTTTTGCGTTCGGCCTCGAAGGCGCGGAAAGCATCCACATCCAGGAAGGCCTGCGGGTTCTTGCGGGTCTGCAGACGCGCGATCACGGCGTCCAGGTCTTTGCGGAGGAGAAGGATATCGAGCATGGAGGGAGATTGTAGAGATCAGGCCTGATCGGCCTTGAGGCCTTTGGGCAGGGGAAATTTCATGGTTTCCTGCACACCAGAAAGGCTGCGCACCGACATGGCCCCCAGCTCGCGCAGGCGCGCAATCACGGCCTGCACCAGCACATCGGGCGCCGATGCCCCGGCAGTCAGGCCCACGCGGGACTGGCCCTTGAACCAAGCGGCATCCAGGTCGGCCGCCGAATCCACCATGTACGCTGGCGTGCCCATGCGTTCGGCCAGCTCGCGCAGGCGGTTGCTGTTGGAGCTGGTGGGGCTGCCCACCACGATCACCACATCCACCTGCGGACTGAGCAGCTTGACCGCATCCTGCCGGTTCTGGGTGGCGTAGCAGATGTCCTGCTGCTTGGGTTCGCGCACTTTCGGAAAGCGGGCCTTCACCGCGGCCAGGATTTCCGCAGCGTCGTCCACGCTCAGCGTGGTCTGCGTGACCACCGCCAGTTTGTCGGTCTGCAGGGGCTGCACGCGCGCCACATCTGCAGCGTCTTCGACCAGATGAATGCCGCTGTCGAGCTGACCCATGGTGCCCTCGACCTCAGGATGCCCCTTGTGGCCGATCATGATGAACTCGTAACCTTCCTTGTGCAGCTTGGCCACTTCCACATGGACCTTGGTCACCAGCGGGCAAGTGGCGTCGAAGATGCGAAAACCACGCTGTTCAGCCTCTTGCTGCACGGCCCGGCTCACACCATGCGCACTGAAAATCAGCGTCGCGCCGGGCGGCACTTCGGCCAGGTCTTCGATGAAGATCGCGCCCTTGTCCTTGAGGTCGTTGACCACATAAGTGTTGTGCACGATTTCGTGGCGCACATAGATGGGCCGTCCGAACTTGGCCAGTGCGTGCTCGACGATGTCGATGGCGCGGTCGACGCCGGCGCAAAAGCCACGCGGTTCGGCCAGCAGGATGTCACTGGGCATCAGAGCACCCCGATCACATGCACTTCAAACGTCACCGGCTGGCCCGCCAGCGGGTGGTTGAAGTCGAACAGCACCGCGCCATCTTCGGCCACCTGCAGCACCGTGCCGGCAAAACTGCCCTGACCGTTGGGGTTGGGAAACTGCACCACATCGCCAAAGGTGTAGCGCTCCATCGGGTCGCCCAGCTCGTTGAGCAGCTTGCGCGCCACCCACTGCTGCATGTCGGGGTTACGCTCGCCAAAGGCCTCGCCCGCCGGAATTTCGATGGTGGTACGGGTCCCCTCCTCCAGCCCCAGCAGGCGCTGCTCCATGGCTGGCGTGAGTTCGCCCGAGCCCAGCGACAGCGTGGCCGGCTTGTCGGAAAAGGTGTTGATGATGTCGCCCTGCGGACCGGCCAGGCGGTAGTGCAGGGTCAAAAAAGAGCCAGGTTGAACGGTGGACATAGGGGTTTGGACCAATGCCACGCAAGTGGCAAGACAGGCATAAAGAAGGCTCTATTTTAGAAGCTGGACAAACCAGCACAGGGAGGAGAGACCTATGGGCATCAAGGACATGCCGGCGGACGTGCGTCCGCGGGAAAAACTGCTGGCCCGCGGCCCGCAGGCACTGAGCGATGTGGAGCTGCTGGCCCTGCTGCTGCGCACGGGCATGGCGGGCAAAGGGGTGTTCGAGCTTTCGGCCGAACTG
>CAXRGK010000065.1:0-4849 GCA_964230145.1 Burkholderiaceae bacterium
TGGAGTTCAGACGTGTGCTCTTCCGATCTGGCCACGAGCAAAGCCAGGCCGCCATCAACGCCATCCACGAACTGGTGCGCGATGCTGGCAAGCCCGTGTGGGACTGGCAGGCGCCTGCCCGCGACACCGACTTCGAAGCCAAGCTGGCTGCCCTGGCCGAAGAGCCGCTGCGCGCCGCTTACCAGCAGCGCAACAAGCAAGTGCGCACGCAAGCCTGCCGCGAAGCCTATGCCGCGGCCAAGGCCGGTCTGACCGCCCAGGGCATCGAGTTCGACCCGATCAAGGTCGACAACCTGCTGTTCGAAATCGAAGCGCGCATCGTGCGCGGCCAGATCCTGGCCGGCGAGCCCCGCATCGACGGCCGCGACACCCGTACTGTGCGTCCCATCGAGATCCGCAACAGCGTGCTGCCCCGCACCCACGGTTCGGCCCTGTTCACCCGTGGCGAAACCCAGGCCCTGGTTGTGACGACCCTGGGCACCGAGCGCGACGCGCAGCGCATCGATGCGCTGGCCGGCGAGTTCGAAGACCGCTTCCTGTTCCACTACAACATGCCTCCCTTTGCCACCGGCGAAGTCGGCCGCATGGGTTCGACCAAGCGCCGCGAAGTCGGCCACGGCCGCCTGGCCAAGCGTGCCCTGGTGCCGCTGCTGCCTTCCAAGGAAGAGTTCCCCTACACCCTGCGCGTGGTGTCCGAGATCACCGAATCCAACGGCTCTTCGTCGATGGCTTCCGTGTGTGGCGGCTGCCTGTCGCTGATGGACGCGGGTGTGCCGATGAAAGCCCACGTGGCCGGTATCGCCATGGGCCTGATCAAGGACGGCAACCGCTTTGCCGTGCTGACAGACATCCTGGGTGACGAAGACCACCTGGGTGACATGGACTTCAAGGTGGCCGGCACCACCAACGGCATCACCGCCCTGCAGATGGACATCAAGATCCAGGGCATCACCAAGGAAATCATGCAGGTCGCGCTGGCCCAGGCCAAGGAAGCGCGCATGCACATCCTGGGCAAGATGCAGGAGGCCATGGGCGAAGCCAAGACCGAAGTCTCCAGCTTTGCGCCCAAGCTCTACACCATGAAGATCAACCCCGAGAAGATCCGTGACGTGATCGGCAAGGGCGGCGCCGTGATCCGTGCGCTGACCGAAGAGACCGGCTGCCAGATCAACATCGAGGAAGACGGCACCATCACCATCGCCGCCACCGAGGCCGCCAAGGCCGACGAGGCCAAGCGCCGCATCGAGGAGATCACCGCCGAAGTCGAAATCGGCCAGGTCTACGAAGGCCCGGTCACCAAGATCCTGGACTTCGGTGGCCTGGTCAACCTGCTGCCCGGCACGGACGGTCTGCTGCACATCAGCCAGATTGCCCACGAGCGCGTCGAGAAAGTCACGGACTACCTCAAGGAAGGTCAGATCGTCAAAGTCAAGGTGCTCGAGACCGACGAGAAAGGCCGCGTCAAGCTGTCCATGAAGGCCCTGCTGGACCGTCCGGCCCAGGCTGCTCAACAGCAGCAGCAACAGCAGTGATCTGACACTTTGCGGGCCGCAAGGCCCGCAACACGAGCCAACCATGAAGATCATCGACCTGCAGAGTTTTGGCGCCCCCGAGGTGCTGGTGCCCGGTACCCGTCCCGACCCCGTGGCCGGGGCAGGGGAGGTGCTGATTCGCGTGCGTGCCAGTGGCATCAATCGCCCGGACGTGTTGCAGCGTTCTGGCACCTATCCGCCGCCGCCCGGTGCTCCCGAGTGGGCTGGGCTGGAAGTGGCCGGCACCATTGAGTCGGGTGATGCCCAAGCGATGGCGCAGGCCGGTTTCAAAGTGGGTGACCGCGTCTGTGCGCTGGTGGCGGGCGGGGGATATGCCGAGCTGTGCGTGGCCCCCGTGGCCCAGTGTCTGCCGGTGCCTGCGGGCCTGTCGGATGTCGAAGCGGCTTCCTTGCCCGAGACCTTCTTCACCGTCTGGAGCAATGTCTTTGACCGCGGTCGCCTGCAGGCCGGTGAAACCCTGCTGATCCAGGGTGGCACCAGCGGCATTGGCGTCACCGCCATCCAGATGGCCAAGGCCGCGGGTGCGCGCGTGATTGCTACAGCCGGTTCTGATGGCAAATGCCAGGCCTGCCTGAAGCTGGGCGCCGACCATGCGATCAACTACAAAACCCAGGACTTTGTCGAAGAAGCCAAGCGCCTGACCGACGGTCGCGGTGTGGACGTGGTGCTCGACATGGTGGCAGGTGACTACGTGGCGCGCGAAGTGGAAGCACTCGCCGAAGACGGTCGCCTGGTCATCATCGCGGTGCAAGGCGGCGTCCAGAGCGGCTTCAATGCCGGTCTGGTGCTGCGCCGCCGCCTGACCATCACGGGCTCCACTCTGCGCCCACGGCCAGTCGAGTTCAAGGGGCAGATTGCGGCTTCGCTCAAAAAGACCGTCTGGCCCTGGCTTGAATCGAAAGCCATCGTGCCGGTCATCCACAGCGTGTTTGACGCCTGTGCGCCGGTGGATGGCTATCCGTCTGGCGCCGCGCGTGCGCATGCGCTGATGGAATCCAACCAGCACGTCGGCAAGATCGTGATCACCTGGGGGAGCCCGGGATGAGCCACAAGCTGATCGTCGGCAACTGGAAGATGAACGGTGGCTTGTCGGCCAACCAGACCTTGCTTGATGAAATCAAAGCAGGCCTGGGGGCTGTTCGCTGCCGCGCCGGTGTGTGCGTGCCGCATCCTTATCTGGCGCAGGTGCAGCTGTTGTTGGCCGGCACGCCGATTGCCCTCGGGGCGCAGGATGTTTCCATTCATGCTTCAGGTGCTTACACCGGTGAGGTATCGGCTTCCATGCTGCGTGACTTTGGCGTGCGGTATTGCATCGTGGGCCATTCCGAGCGTCGCCAGTACCACCGCGAAACCGAGGTGGAGGTGGCCCTCAAGGTCAAGCAGGCGCTGGCCTGCGGCATCACCCCGATCGTCTGTGTGGGTGAGACCTTGGTGCAGCGCGATGCAGGCGAGACCGAAGCCGTGGTCAAGCGCCAGCTGGCGGCGGTGATCCATGAAAACGGCCACTGCATCAGTGAAATTGTGGTGGCTTACGAGCCGGTCTGGGCCATTGGCACAGGGCGCACCGCCACACCCGAACAAGCCCAGGCGGTGCATGCCGTGCTGCGTGCGCAGCTGAAGGCGGCCACGCCGCACCACGAGCGCGTGGGCATCCTGTATGGCGGCAGCATGAACGCGGCCAATGCGGCCGAGTTGCTGGCCCAGCCCGATGTGGACGGTGGCCTGATCGGTGGCGCTGCCCTCAAGGCGGCCGACTTTTTGACCATATTGCGTGCCGCTTCGCGTTGAGGCGGCCAGAAACTGAACTCTGGAGTAAACAATGAGCGTTTTGATGACCTTGATCCTGGTGGTGCAGATGCTGTCCGCTCTGGCCATGATCGGCCTGGTGCTGGTGCAGCACGGTAAAGGCGCCGACATGGGGGCGGCTTTTGGCAGCGGCTCTTCGGGCAGCCTGTTTGGTGCCACGGGCGGTGCCAACTTCCTGTCGCGTACCACTGCGGTGCTGGCCGCTGTGTTCTTTGCCTGCACCTTGCTGCTGGCCTATTTCGGCAATGTTCGTCCGCAATCCTCGGGCAGCGTGCTCGAAAATGCGGCAGTGACTGCGCCGGCCCCTGTCGCTGACAACAGTCCCGCGGCACAGATTCCTGGCAATGCCCCTGCCGGGCAGCCTGCTTCTGTGCCGGTTGCGCCCATCAAGTAAGATTCGAATCAGCTTCAGATTTCCTTCGCAAATTTCAGAGGTTCTGCAAGGAAATTGGTCTTCTTTTAAGGGTAGAATCCGGGATTGTCCGGAGAGCAACAACACCTAGAAAGTGGACCTCAGGCAACCCGAGACAAAACATCCCGCCGTCGTGGTGAAATTGGTAGACACGCTATCTTGAGGGGGTAGTGGCGAAAGCTGTGCGAGTTCGAGTCTCGCCGACGGCACCAGACAAACCAAATGGGCTTCAGTCAAGCGGCTGGAGCCCATTTTCAGGTGATCCGTCAGTCTCAAGATGAACCTCGGCCAATACCTCCCCATTCTCTTGTTCATTCTGGTCGGTATCGCGGTCGGCGTACTGCCCCAGGTCATCGGTTACATCCTCGGTCCCAACCGACCCGACGCCGAAAAGAACTCCCCCTATGAATGCGGCTTCGAAGCCTTCGAAGACGCCCGCATGAAATTCGATGTCCGCTACTACCTGGTGGCCATCCTGTTCATCCTGTTCGATCTGGAAATCGCCTTCCTTTTCCCGTGGGCGGCTGCGCTGCGTGAAGTGGGCCTGGCCGGCTTTGTGGCTGCGGTGATTTTCCTGGCCATCCTCGTCGTGGGCTTCGTCTACGAGTGGAAAAAAGGCGCCCTGGACTGGGAATGATCGTTCAACCATTGACCTGCTGAGCCTGCAAAGGATCCCAAATGATTGAAGGCGTGATGAAGGAAGGCTTCATCACCACGAGTTACGACTCGGTGGTGAACTGGGCCAAAACTGGATCGCTGTGGCCCATGACCTTCGGTCTGGCTTGCTGCGCGGTCGAGATGATGCATGCAGCCACAGCGCGCTATGACCTGGCGCGCTTTGGTGCTGAAGTGTTCCGTGCCAGCCCGCGCCAGTCCGACCTGATGATTGTGGCCGGCACGCTGTGCAACAAGATGGCCCCGGCCCTGCGCAAGGTCTATGACCAGATGTCCGAGCCACGCTGGGTCATCTCCATGGGCTCGTGCGCCAATGGTGGCGGCTACTACCACTACAGCTATTCGGTGGTGCGCGGCTGTGACCGTGTGGTGCCGGTCGATGTGTATGTGCCAGGCTGCCCGC
>CAXRGK010000066.1:0-4122 GCA_964230145.1 Burkholderiaceae bacterium
GGTGGACAGGCGGTGCGCGATCACGAGCGTGGTCTTGTTCTGGGCGGCGCTGGCCAGCTCGGCCTGGATGGCGCGTTCGTTGGCCGAATCCAGTGCCGAGGTCGCTTCGTCGAACACCAGGATGGGGGGGTTCTTGAGCAGGGTGCGGGCGATCGCCACGCGTTGCTTTTCACCGCCCGAGAGCTTGAGGCCACGCTCGCCCACCGCGGTTTCGTAAGCTTTGGGGGTCGAGACGATGAAGTCGTGGATGCGGGCAGCGCGAGCGGCCTGCTCGATCTCCTCCTGACTGGCGCCAGGGCGACCGTAGGCGATGTTGTAGGCCACGGTGTCGTTGAACAGCACTGTGTCCTGCGGAACAATGCCGATGGCCTGGCGCACGCTGGCTTGCTGCACGGTGCGGATGTCCTGCCCGGCGATCTGCACCGAGCCTTGCTGGACATCGTAGAAGCGGAACAGCAGACGAGCCAAAGTCGACTTGCCCGAACCCGAAGGCCCCACCACCGCGACCGTCTTGCCGGCCGGAATGGTGAAGCTGATGCCATGCAGGATGGGGCGGTCGCCGTCGTAGGCGAAGTGCACATCCTCAAACCGCACCTCGGGCGCACCGTGCAGGGCCAGCGGCTGCGCGCCGGGCCGGTCGGCGACTTCGCGCTCGCGGTCCATGAGCGTGAACATCTTGTCCAGATCGGTCAGGCTCTGCTTGATCTCGCGGTAGAGCACACCCAGAAAGTTCAGCGGGATGTAGAGCTGGATCATGAAACCGTTGATCATGACCAGATCGCCCAGCGTCATGCGGCCATCCACCACCCCTTGCGTGGCGCGCCAGAGCATGGCGACCAGCGCGGCCGCGATGATGAGCTGCTGGCCGGTGTTGAGCAGGCTCAAGGTGGTCTGCGCCTTCAGGCGCGCGCGGCGCAAGCGCTCCAGGCTCTCGTCGTACCGGCGGGCTTCAAAGGCTTCGTTGCCGAAGTATTTGACCGTCTCGTAGTTGAGCAGCGAGTCAATCGCCTTGGTGTGCGCCGCCGAGTCGAACTCGTTGGCCTGCCGGCGAAACTGGGTCCGCCACTCGGTGATGCGCACTGTGAAGAAGATGTAGAGCGCCAGCGCCGCCATCGTGATCCAGGCAAACCAGGCATCGAACTTGACGGCCAGAATTGACAGCACCAGACCCACTTCGATCAGCGTGGGCACGATGCTGTAGAGCGAATACGAGATCAGCGACTCGATGCCGCGCACGCCGCGCTCGATGTCGCGTGTCATGCCGCCGGTCTGGCGCGCCAGATGAAAGCGCAGGCTCAGGGCATGCAGGTGCTCAAAGGTCTGCAATGCAATGGTGCGGGCCGCGCCCTGCGTGGCCTTGGCGAACACCAGCTCGCGCAGTTCGGTGAAAGCCGAAGTCGCCAGTCGCAGGCCGCCATAGGTCAGCAAAAGAGCCACCGGCACCACCAGCAAGGCGCGCGCATCGCCTGGCTTCAGGCTCATGGCGTCGACCAGTTCCTTGAGCAGCATGGGCACGCCCACATTGGCCAGTTTGGCCCCCACCATGAAAGCCAGCGCCAGCAGCACGCGCCACTTGTATTCCCAGAGGTAAGGCAAAAGCCGCTGCAGGGTGTGCCAGTCACCCCCTTGTCCGGGAGCTGCGGGAGGAGAAGTTTCGCCACGGTGGCGCATGAGGGACAATCCTGAAAGTCTGTTTGACCCGATTGTGCCCATGTCCGAAATCACCCGCCCCGCCGTTGACCTGCCCACCGATCAGGAACTGGTCCTCAAGGTCGTTCCCATGCCGGCCGACTGCAACGCCAACGGCGACATTTTTGGCGGCTGGGTGATGGCGCAGGTGGACATTGCCGGCTCGGTGCTGCCCGCCAAACTGGTGCGCGGCCGCATGGCCACGGTGGCGGTCAACGAGTTCATCTTCAAGCATCCGGTGAGGGTGGGCGACATCCTGTCGTTTTTCGCCCGCATCACCAAGGTGGGCCGAACGTCCGTGACGGTGAAGGTGGAGGTGTACGCCGAAAGCTACCGAGCGCAGGGCACCTACTCCAAGGTCACGGAAGCCCAGCTGACCTATGTGGCCATCGACGAGCAAGGCAAGCCACGCCCGATCGAGGTTTGAAACACCGCCGAGTTGTGGGAGCGCACCCTTGCGCGCAAAAAGCTTCGGCCGCAGGGGCAGCCTCCCACCAAAGAACGGTCACCAGGCCGGCTGCAGCGCGGCAAAGCCCTTGGGGGCCAGTGCCTCGTTCTCGAAACTGACCAGTTCCCACGCGTCGGGCTGCGACAACAGTTCACGCAGCAGGCGGTTGTTCATGGCGTGGCCGGAGCGGAAGGCGCTGTAAGCGGCCAGCAGGGGCCGCCCCACCACATACAGGTCTCCGATGGCGTCGAGGATCTTGTGCTTGACGAATTCGTCGTCGTAGCGCAGGCCGTCCGAGTTCAATACTTTGTAGTCATCCATGACGATGGCGTTGTCCAGGCCACCGCCCAGTGCGAGGCCATTGGCGCGCAGCATTTCCACATCCTTGGTGAAGCCGAAGGTCCGCGCACGCGCAATGTCGCGGGCATAGACCCCCTCTGACATGTCAAACACCACCGCCTGACCGGTGTTGTCGACGGCCGGATGACGGAAATCGATCTCGAAGCTGAGCCGGTAGCCGTGATAAGGGTCCAGGCGCGCCCATTTGACGTTGTCGCCCTCGCCTTCGCGCACTTCCACAGGCTTGAGCACACGGATGAATTGCTTGGGCGCTTTCTGCGTCACGATACCGGCACTCTGCAGCAGGTAGACAAAGGAAGCGGACGACCCGTCCAGGATGGGCACCTCCTCGGCCGTGATGTCCACGTACAGGTTGTCAATGCCCAGACCGCAACAGGCCGACATCAGGTGTTCGATGGTCAGCACCTTGGCCTGGCCGCGCGAAATGGTGGACGCCAGGCGGGTGTCGGTCACCGCCTCGGCATTGACCGCAATCTCGACCGGCTCGGGCAGGTCGATGCGGCGAAAAACGATGCCGGTGTCTGGCGGCGCCGGTCGCAGGGTCAGCTCAACCCGCTGACCGCTGTGCAGGCCGACACCAACGGCTGTGGTGAGGGTTTTGAGGGTGCGTTGGGCAAGCATGGTGCGTATTTTAGTTTTGTGCCTTTTCTTTTGCCGGCTTGCGGACATTCGCCCCGACTCCAGCAAAAAAGGGCTGGCCGACCCGCCAGGGTCAGCCAGCCCTTCAAAGCACCAGAGTGAAGAGGAACTGGAGATCAGTCGGCCTGCTTGCGCAGGAAGGCAGGGATCTCGATGTCGTCCATGCCAGCGGACGCCATGCCGTCCACGCGGGCAGCAGCATGGGTGCGGCCAGTGCGCCAGACAGCCGGAATGCCGGCACCGCCCAGACCCGCAACCGTCGCGGCCACAGGGGCAGCCGCTTCCGGTGTGCCCACGGCAAACGGCATGTTGTCGGTACCGGTGCGCAGCACCTGCAGCGGAGGGGCAGCACGGCGGGCGTTGTTCTTGGACAGGCCGGTGGCCACCACGGTCACACGGATCTGGTCACCCAGGGATTCGTCGTAGGCCGTGCCGTAGATCACGTGCGCGTCTTCCGAGGCGTAGGCGCGGATGGTGTTCATGGCCTGCTTGGACTCGGACAGCTTGAGCGAGCCCTTGGCCGCGCTGATCAGCACCAGCACGCCCTTGGCGCCGGACAGGTCCACGCCTTCGAGCAGCGGGCAGGCCACGGCCTGCTCGGCGGCGATGCGGGCGCGGTCCGGGCCGCTGGCAGCGGCGGTGCCCATCATGGCCTTGCCGGGCTCACCCATGACGGTGCGCACGTCTTCAAAGTCGACGTTCACATGGCCCGGCACGTTGATGATTTCGGCGATGCCGCCCACGGCGTTCTTGAGCACGTCGTTGGCATGGGCAAAGGCCTCGTCCTGGGTCATGTCCTCACCGCCGGGCAGCTCCAGCAGTTTCTCGTTGAGCACCACGATCAGCGAGTCGACATTGGCTTCGAGTTCCTGCATGCCGGCGTCGGCGTTCTGCATGCGGCGGCCACCTTCGAACTCAAAGGGCTTGGTCACCACGCCCACGGTCAGGATGCCCATTTCCTTGGCGATGCGGGCGATCACGGGGGC
>CAXRGK010000067.1:0-3437 GCA_964230145.1 Burkholderiaceae bacterium
GGCGAGCAGGCCGTGGCGCTGGCCAAGGCCGTCAAGTACCAGTCCGCCGGCACCGTCGAGTTCGTGGTCGGCAAGAACCAGGACTTCTACTTCCTCGAGATGAACACCCGCCTGCAGGTGGAGCACCCGGTGACCGAGTGCATCACCGGCCTGGACCTGGTCGAGCAGATGATCCGCGTGGCCGCCGGCGAGAAGCTGGCCATCACCCAGGCCGACGTCAAGCGCGACGGCTGGGCCATCGAGTGTCGCATCAATGCCGAAGACCCGTTCCGCAACTTCCTGCCCTCCACCGGTCGCCTGGTGCGCTTTCAGACGCCCGAGCAGACCATGTTCCAGTCCGACATTTCGCGCCTGCAGGGCGTGCGGGTGGACACCGGCGTGGTCGAGGGCGGCGAGATCCCGATGTTCTACGACTCGATGATCGCCAAGCTGATCGTGCACGGCAAAGACCGCAACGACGCGATCGCCAAGATGCGCGAAGCCCTCAACGGCTTCGTGATCCGGGGCATCAGCTCCAACATCCCCTTCCAGGCCGCGCTGCTGGCGCACCCCAAGTTCGTGAGTGGCCAGTTCAACACCGGTTTCATCGCCGAGCACTACGCCAAGGGCTTCCGCGCCGAAGACGTGCCGCACGACGATCCGGACTTCCTGGCCGCACTGGCCGCCTTTGTGCGCCGCAAGTCGCGTGAGCGCGCGGCCAACCTCAGCGGTCAACTGCCAGGCTACGACGTGCAGATCGGTCAGGACTACACCGTGGTGGTGCTGGGCGCCGAAGGCCAGAACCGCCATGTCCAGGCGCATGTAGACGAGTTCCGTGGCCAAAGCGGCGTGGCAGCCATCCGCATTGGCGACAAGACCTACGAGATCGTCAGCCACTCGCGCCTGAACGACGTCAAGATCAGCGGCACCGTCAACGGCCAGCCCTTCACGGCCCAGGTCGAGCGCGGCACCGCCAAGAACCCGCTGGCGCTGCAGGTGCAGCACAACGGCACCCGCATCGAAGCGCTGGTCATGTCGCCGCGCATGGCCCAGCTGCACCAGCTCATGCCCTTCAAGGCGCCGCCGGACATGAGCCGGTTTGTGCTCTCGCCCATGCCGGGCTTGCTGGTCGACGTGGCCGTGCAGCCGGGCCAGAAGGTCCAGGCCGGTGAGCGCGTGGCCGTGATCGAAGCCATGAAGATGGAAAACATCCTCTTTGCGGCGCAGGACGGCGTGGTCAAGAAGGTCGTGGCTGCCAAGGGCGAGTCCCTGTCGGTCGACCAGGTGATCGTGGAGTTCGAATGATGAGCCGCCCCTTCAAGGTCTTGGGCGTCCAGCAGATCGCCATTGGCGGGCCTGACAAGACCCGCCTGCAGAAACTCTGGGTCGACATGTTCGGCCTGGAGGTCACGGGCACGTTCAAGAGCGAACGCGAGAACGTCGACGAGGACATCTGCGCCATGGGCACCGGCCCCTTCAAGGTCGAAGTCGACCTGATGCAGCCGCTGGACCCCGAGAAGAAGCCGGCCGTGCACACCACACCGCTCAACCACGTGGGCTTGTGGATCGACAAGCTGCCCGAGGCGGTGGCGTGGCTGACTGCCAACGGCGTGCGTTTTGCACCGGGCGGCATCCGCAAGGGCGCTGCCGGTTTTGACATCTGCTTTTTGCACCCCAAGGGCAACGACGAGTTCCCGGTTGGTGGTGAAGGCGTGTTGATCGAACTGGTGCAGGCACCACCCGAAGTGGTCAGCGCTTTCGAGAAGCTGGCCGCGGCTTGATTGTGCGTCACTGCGAGGCGTGGAGCGCCGTGGCAGTCCATGGATTGCCACGACCTTCGGTCTCGCAATGACTATGTATTCAGCGGCTGTGCTGTCGCGCCTTGGCCTTGGCAAGTGCGGCTTCGATGATGGCGCGCTTGCGGTCGAGCTCGGTCCGGGCGCCGGGGCCTTCCTCCACCTTGGTGTGGGTTTCAAGGTCGGCCAGCTTCATTTCGGCTTTGGCCACCTGGCGGTCGTCGTGTTCACGCGCTTCGCGCACCAGACGGACCTTGCGTGCCTCGTAACGGCGCAGCGCGGTGTCGGCCTCAGTCTGTGACCAGGCGGCCCAGCCGGTTCGCTCGCCGGTGACGTTTTCAAGCTGGATGCAGTCCACCGGGCAGACGGGGATGCACAGCTCGCAGCCGGTGCACCAGGCTTCGATCACGGTGTGCATGTGCTTGTTGCTGCCCACGATGGCATCGGTCGGGCAGGCCTTGATGCACAGGGTGCAGCCGATGCACCAGGCTTCGTCGATGATGGCGATGTGGCGCGGCCCTTCGCTGCCGTGCTCGGCGCTCAGGGGCAGGGCAGGTCGCCCCGTGATGCGCGAAAGGCGTTCAATGCCCTCCTGTCCGCCGGGCGGGCACTGGTTGATGGGCGCCTCGCCAGCGGCCATGGCGCGGGCGTAGGCGGCGCAATCCGGATAGCCGCAGCGTGTGCACTGGGTCTGGGGCAGGGCGGCATGCAGTGCCAAAAAAAGCGCCTGCTGATCAGCAGGCGCGGGGGCAGATGTCGTCACCGGGGTCAGGCTTTGGCTTTGGCCCATTGTGTTTTGACAGCGCCCGTCGGGGCTGCAGCCTTTGGTGCCGCGGGTTTGCGGGGGGGCTTGGATGCTGTTTTCGGTGTGCTGGCGCTTTTCGGAGCAGGGGATGCCGCCGCCGCTTTGGCTGCGCCTTGCGGCAGTGCGTGCCGACGGATGAAGGCCGTGACCTGCGGATACACCACTTCGCGCCAGCGGCGGCCGCTGAAGATGCCGTAGTGCCCCGCACCTTCGACCTCCAGATGCTGGCGGTCGTTTTTGGGGATGTTGCTGCACAGGTCCTGCGCAGCGCGGGTCTGCCCGGAGCCTGAGATGTCATCGAGCTCGCCTTCCACGGTAAGCAGGGCGGTGTTCTTGATGTCCTGCGGACGCACACGTTCGAGCTTGCCGTCCACGCCTTTCACATCCCAGGTGCCATGCACCAGCTTGAAGTCCTGGAATACGGTCTTGATGGTTTCGAGGTAGTAGTCGGCGTCCATGTCGAGCACGGCGTTGTACTCGTCGTAGAACTTGCGGTGGGCTTCGGCGCTGGCGCCGTCGCCCTTGATCAGGTCCTTGAAATAGTCGTAGTGGCTGGAGGCATGGCGGTCGGGGTTCATGGCCACAAAGCCGGTGTGCTGCAAAAAGCCCGGGGAGACGCGGCGGCCGGCGCCGGGGTAGTTCGGGGGCACGCGGTAGATCACGTTGTTCTCGAACCACTCGAAGCTCTTGTTGGTGGCCAGGTTGTTGACCGAAGTCGGCGAGCGGCGCGCATCGATCGGGCCGCCCATCATGGTCATCGACAATGGCGTTTTCTCGCCACGGCTGGCCATCAGGGACACCGCGGCCAGCACCGGCACGGTGGGCTGGCAGACGCTCATCACATGGCAGTTGCCGTA
>CAXRGK010000068.1:0-9450 GCA_964230145.1 Burkholderiaceae bacterium
CGCCCAGAAAACCCGCCTCGGCCCAGCCCACATGGCGGTAGCCGCAGGCCTCGGCCGCCCGCAGCAAGGCAGGGGAATGGCGGCCACCGGGCGCGCGAAACAGCGGCAGGGGTGCCTGACCCGTGAGCTGCTGCAAGCGGGCCGAGGCCTGGTCCAGATTGGCGCAGTAATCGGCCGCGCGCCAGTGCAGCTCGCGCCCGGCTTGCGGCCCGCTGCTGGGGCGGATGCGAAAGCCGCCGCCCGGGGCATCGCCGCGCCAGTAGGCGTGGTCGTGGGTGTGGCTGGCAAAGGCATGGCCCTCGGCCACGCGCGCGCGCCACCAGGGCGCCCAGTGCTCGCCCAGGCTGCCGTCGCCCTCGCGGGTTTTTTCCTGCGCGGCGAAAAAGGTCACGCGCACCTGCTGGCGTGCGAGCACCTCGGCGATCAACGGGGCCACGCCCATGTGGCCGGTGTCAAAGGTCAGGTAAACCGGCCGCTGGCAGGGGGCCGCGGCCAGAGACAGCCCTGGGGCCAGCACCAGCCATGCGCCGGCCAGCGCGCAGCGCAAGACGTGGCCAAAAAACTTACCAGCGCCCCGCATGGTCCAGCGTCCAGACGCCATGCGGCGATTTGCCCACGGGCACCTGCCGCACCACTTTGCGGCTGGGGATGTCGATGACGGTGAGTTTGCGCGCCCAACGCGAGGCAACCAGGATGGTCTTGCCGTCGGCGCTGACTTCCATGCAGTCCGGACCGGACGGTCCCGGAAACTCGGCCACCACTTGCAGTGTGCTGTAGTCGATCTGGCTGATGGTGTTGGCCACGCGGTTGCTCACCAGCACATGCTTGCGATCGCCCAGGGCGCGAAAGGCGTGCGCCCCCTGTCCGGTGGGCAGCACGCGGACGCTGCGCGGGGTACCGCTGCTGACATCGAACACTTCCACCCCGCGTCCCCCGGTGAGTCCCACCAACAGGGTCTTGTCGTCGGGTGTGCCAAACACATCGGCCGGCATCGGGCCGGTCGGCACACGGCTCTTGAGGCTCTGGGTGGCCAGGTCGATCGTGACCAACTCGTTGCTGTCCTGCATGGTGGCCCACACGGTGGTGCTCTTGCTGTCGATCCACAGGTGGCTGGGCGTCTTGCCGGTGGCAATGCGTTTGGCCAGGTTCAGGTTTTGTCCGTCCCAGCGGTAAATGTCGACATGGTTGAGGCGGTTGGCCGCGGTCACGAACCATTTCATGTCGGGGGAAAAACGCAACTGATAAGGATCCAGGATACCGGTGAGGGTGCGCTGAATTTCAGCCGTACGCGGATCAATGAACGTGAGTGAATCGCTGAGCGCATTGGCGACGATCACCGACTTCTCATCGGGTGTCATGTACAAGTGGTGCGGTTCCTTGCCCGTGGCGATGCGTTTTTTTTCGGACCAGGTGGCTGGATCGATCACACTGACATTGCCATCCAGCGAATTGAGGACAAACACGGGCGCCGCGTGGGCCAGCCGCAGGGGCATCAGTACCGCCAGGCCAGCACACGTTGCAAAAAGGGCAAAAATACGGAAAAAATCAGTCACAACGGGGCTTTCACGAACATCTTGGAGTTTAAACGTCCCCTCTTGCCGAAAATTGATGCCCGTCATTTCCCCTTCAAATACCATGGTCCTGGGTGTGTCCCTGGAGCTGCTGCAGATCCCGGGCCCGCAGGGCCGTCCCACCCTTGTGTTTCTTCATGAGGGGCTGGGCAGCGTGGCTCTGTGGCGCGACTGGCCAGCCCGATTGTGTGAACACCTGGACTGCGCGGGTCTGGTGTATTCACGCCAGGGCTACGGCCAATCCGAGTCCCGACCGGATGTGCGTGGGCATGGACGGCTGCAGCCGGATTACATGCACCATGAAGCGCTGCAGATCCTGCCCTCCCTGCTGTCACAGCTCGATATCTCGCACCCGGTGCTGATTGGCCACTCGGATGGCGGCACGATTGCCCTGCTGCACGCGGCACACCATCCGGTGGATGCATGCATCGTGATGGCGCCGCATGTGATGGTGGAAAACATTTCGGTGCAGTCCATCGAGGCAGCACGCGAAGCTTATGAAAACGGCTCGCTGCGCAGCCGGCTCACGCCGTTCCACGCCGATGTCGACTGTGCCTTCTGGCAATGGAACGACGTCTGGCTCAGCCCCGCCTTCCGCCGCTACGACATCCGCCAGGAAATCAGGTCGATCGGTGCGCCCTTGCTGGCCATCCAGGGTGAGGACGATCCCTACGGCACCATGGCCCAGATCGACGAGATCGCTGTTGCCGTGCCTCATGCCCAACTGCTGAAGTTGCCGCAGTGTGGGCACAGCCCGCATCGGGATCAGCCTGAGGCAGTGGCAAAAGCTGTTCAAACCTTTCTGCGTGGGTCCTCGGGCTGAACCCAGGGGTGACAATTTGTGCGCCCCTCTGACATTTCCCGGCTTGGCCGGGGAAGCCATGCGTTAGCCGCGCACGAACAGGGTGACCAGCGGCTCGTCGCCTACCTGACGACTCCAGTGGCCGTGCACCTTGTCGTCAAACGTTGCCCCATCGGGCAACACATCGGCCGAATAAAAATGCTGGCCCGGGCTGAACACCCGTGAGCTGCCATCCTGCAGACCGATTTCCATCTGCCCGCCCAGAATGAACACCCATTGCGGGTTGCCCGTGCAGTGGAAACTGCTGCGAAAACCCACCGGGCTGTGACGCAACTGGTAGCCACCCGAAGCCATCAGGGCCGACAGGCGGCTCTCGGGCTTGCCCTCGGTCAGGGGAATGCTTTGTTCCTTGAACTTGGCGCGGCCATCGGTGTCGGTGAAGAGCACCACCTGGGTGAATGTCGTCATGGGTCTTGTCCTTGTGCGAAGCGCGGATGATGCCTCAAACCACGGATCAAATGCCCGCGGGCTCGACGCCGAAATCGATCTGCACCTTCATGGCTTTTGTTTTGTCGCAGGCGAGCTCAAAAGCCTGCACGGCGTCCTGCACCCTCACCACATGAGAGATCACCGGGCGCAAATCCACCAGACCTTCATTGATGAACTTCACCGCCACCGCAAATTCGGGGTGAAAGCGGAAAGTGCCACGCAATTCCAGCTCCTTGGCCGCCAGCTGCGTCATTGGCAACTGTGCATCGCCGCCCATACCCACGCTGACGATCACGCCGCGTGGCACCACCACGTCCAGCCCGGCGCGCAGCGCACGGTCACTGCCCGATGCTTCAAACATGATGTCAAACTGGCCTTTGTCTTTGGCATAGGGCGCCAGCGCATCGGGCTGTGTGGCCAGGTTCAGGGTCTCGTCAGCCCCCATGGCACGCGCACAGGCCAATGCGGTGTCGCTCAGGTCGGCCGCCACGATGCGGGCTGCACCCGCGCGGCGCAAGCCGGCAATGAGCATGGCTCCAATCGGCCCGCTGCCCGTCACCAGCACCTGTTTGCCAAAGACGCCGCCGGCGCGGTTGATGGCGTGCAGGCCCACCGACAGGGGTTCGGCCAATGCGGCGATCGCCAGGCTCACGCCCGCACGCAGCGGATGGGCCTGGTGCGATTCGATCACGAGCTTTTCGCGGAAAGCCCCCTGGATGTGCGGAAAGCGCATGGCACTGCCGTAAAAGCGCATGTCCAGACACTGGTTGTGCTGGCCTTGCTGGCAATAACGGCATTTGAAGCAGGGACGCGAGGGCGAAATCGCTACACGCTGGCCCACCGTGAAACCTTCCACACCTTCGCCCAGCGCCGACACCACACCCGAGACCTCGTGGCCCAGCGCCATCGGCTCCTTGAGTCGCACGGTGCCGAAGCCGCCGTGCTGGAAGTAATGCAGGTCCGAGCCACAGATGCCACCAAAGGCCACTCGCACCTGCAGCTGGCCGGGTCCGGGCTGTTCTTCGTCCAGCGCATCCACGCGCAGGTCTTTGGGGGCGTGACAGATCACGGCTTTCATGGGATGTCCTTGTCGATCAGAGTGTGGCTGTGACGCCGCCATCCACATACAGAATGTGGCCGTTCACAAAGGTCGAGGCGTCGCTGGCCAAAAACACGGCAGCGCCGGCCAGCTCGTCGACCTCGCCCCAGCGTCGGCTGGGGGTGCGGTTGGTGAGCCAGCCGCTGAAGGTCTCGTCCTTGTAGAGCTTCTCGTTGAGTTCGGTCTTGAAGTAGCCAGGCCCGATGCCGTTGGCATTGATGCCCAAGGGACCCCAGTCAATCGCCATGCCTTTGGTGAGCATCTTCAGGCCGCCTTTGGTGGCCATGTAGGGCGCAATGCCTGGCCGTCCCAGCTCGGACTGCACCGAGCAGATGTTGATGATGCGGCCGCGCTTGCGGGTGATCATGTGGCGCGCCACCGACTGCGCCACAAAGAACACGCTGTCGAGGTTGGTGCGCAGGATGTCGTGCCAGTCGGATTCGGCAAACTCATGCAACGGACCCCGGCGCTGGATGCCGGCGTTGTTGACCAGGATGTCGATCGGGCCCAGGTCTTTTTCGATGCCGTCCACGGCCTCGCGCACCTGCACCGATTCGGTCACATCAAAACCGCGCACATGCACGATGTGGCCTTCGTCGCGCAGGGCTTTGGCGGCCGCTTCGAGTTTGTCGGCCTGACGGCCGTTGAGGACGATGGCCGCACCGGCCTGGGCCAGCCCGCGGGCAATCGCCAGACCGATGCCTGCTGAAGAACCTGTGACGAGGGCGAGTCGGCCATCGAGCCGGAAGGTGGAAGCATTGATCATGGGGTCGGGCAGGCCTGCGCCTGCAGGTGGTGTGCAATGTGGCCGATCTGTTCGGCCGGAGGCTGCAGCACGCTCAGGGTCAGCGCCTGTTCGTCTGGCGCGGGTGGCTGCAGGGCAGCAAACTGGCTCTCCAGCAGGCTGGCGGGCATGTATTGATGGGTGCGGGCGGCAATGCGCGCCGCAATGACTTCAGGGCTGCCATCCAGGTGCACGAACAAGGTCTGTGCATCTCCGGCGCGCAAGCGGTCACGGTAAGCACGCTTGAGCGCGGAGCAGCTGATCACCAGACCCTGCCCGGCTTCACGTGCCTGCGCCAGCAAATCGGCCAGGGTGGCCAGCCAGCCAGCACGGTCGTGGTCATCCAGCGGCTGGCCTGCGGCCATCTTGGCGACGTTTTCAGGGGGGTGCAGGCTGTCACCCTCGACAAAGCGCCAACCCAAGTGGGCCGCCAATCCTTCACCCACGGTGCTTTTGCCGCAGCCGCTCACACCCATGAGCACAATACGCATGGGTTGGGGCCTGGCTGCGGCCGTTTCACTCACAGACGCTGCTCCGACTGGCCATCGAACAGATGCGTCTTGTGGGTGTCCACCTGCAGCCAGACGGTCTGGCCCGGCTGGGCGTCGGTGCGACCGTGCAGCGTGACCACCAGTTTGAAGTCGCCCACTTTGACCAACAGTTCGGTTTCGGCGCCGGTGGGCTCGACCACCACCACCTCGGCCGCCACGCCCTGCCCTTGCGCAGCCAGGGTCACATCGGTGGGGCGCACGCCATAGTGCACCTGCTGGCCGCTGGTGCCGCTGCCGACATGGCCCACCGGCCAGCGAGCGCCCTGGGCCTCCACCCAGGCACTGCCGGCCTCGATGTGCAGCGTTCCCTTGACCACGTTCATGGCCGGCGAGCCAATGAACTGCGCCACAAACAGGTTGCCCGGACGGTCAAACAGTTCCAGGGGCGTGCCGATCTGCTCGACGATGCCGTCATGCATGACCACAATGCGATCGGCCATGGTCATGGCTTCGATCTGGTCGTGCGTGACATACACCGTGGTGGTCTTGAGGCGCTGGTGCAGCGCCTTGATCTCGGCACGCATGGCCACGCGCAGTTTGGCGTCGAGGGTGGAGAGCGGTTCGTCAAACAGGAAGACCTGGGGATCGCGGACGATGGCGCGGCCCATGGCCACGCGCTGACGCTGCCCGCCCGAGAGCTCGCGGGGATAGCGCTCGAGCAGGTGCTCCAGGTTCAGGATCTTGGCGGCATGGGCCACGCGCTCGGCGGTCATGGCCGCATCGGCTTTGCGCAGGCGCAGGCTGAAAGCCATGTTCTCGCGCACCGTCATGTGCGGGTACAGCGCGTAGCTCTGGAACACCATCGCGATGTCGCGGTCTTTGGATTCAAGCTCATTGACGACTTTGTCGTCGATGACGATGTCGCCGCCCGAGATGTCTTCCAGGCCCGCCAGCATGCGCAGCAGCGTGGACTTGCCACAGCCCGATGGGCCCACCAGCACGACGAATTCACCGTCGTGGATGTCGAAGCTGATGCCGTGGATGATGTCGACCTTGCCGAAGGATTTCTTGATTTGGCGAAAAGATACGGATGCCATGTTTCGGTTCCTGAGGGGAAAGAGGTTCAGCTCTTGACGGCGCCAGCGGTCAGGCCGGACACCATGTAGCGTTTGAAGGCGTAGTAAATGGCCGCTGGCGGCAGGGCGTAGATCAGGCCGGTGGTCATGAGCAGCTCCCAGGGCGAGTCGTCGGCCGAGAGGAAATTGCCCAGCGCCACCGCCAGCGTCACGCTCTTGTCGTTGGACAGCAGCAGGAAGGCGTAAAGGTATTCGTTCCAGGCCAGCAGCAGCGAATAGGTGCCCACCGCCACCAGCGACGGCACCATCAGCGGCAAATACACCAGGCGGAACAACTGCAGCGGTGATGCACCGTCCATGCGGGCGGCTTCATCGAGCTCGAAGGGCAGCTTGTCAGACGCCTGCTTGAGCACCCAGATGCAGTACGGCGAGGCGATGGTCACCATGGCCAGAATCAGCGCCCACTGGCTGTTGAGCAGGCCGTAGGCACCCATGGTCTTGTACATGGGCACCGCCAGAAAGGCCGCCGGAATGAAGTAGGTGAACAGCGCCAGGTTCATCACGGTGCGCCCGCCCGGCACTTTCAGGCGGCTGATGGCAAAGGCCGCGCAGGTGGCGATGAACAGGGTCAGCACCCCCACCGACACCGCGATCATGAGCGAGTTGCCCATCTGCACCCAGAAGTGGTCCAGATAAAAGTGCTTCTGGTGGAACACGAAGTCGAAGTTCTGCAAGGTCGGATGATCAGGCCAGAGTTTGCCGGTGGTGGCCGTGTCGCGCGGAGAAATCGCAAACAGCACCATGTGGTAGATCGGCAGCAGCGTCCACAACAGCACCGGAACGGCGATCAGCAACAGCTTGGCCTCGGTGGTGACGGATTTGAGTGTGATGCGTTTCATCTTATTTGGAGAGTCGTTTCATCATGAAATACACCAGCGGCAGGACCAGGGGCAGCGCCACCACGATCGAGGCCATGGCCAGGTCCACCTGGTCCAGACGCAGGTAGCGGATGCCCAGCGTGGCCAGCACATGGGTCATGTCGGCCGGTCCGCCACCCGTGAGCAGGTACACGCTATTGAAGTCACCCAGTGTCCAGATCGTCGACAGGATGGTCGATGTCAGGTACAGGGTCTTCATCGAGGGCCAGGTGATGAAGCGGAATTTCTGCCAGTTCGAGGCGCCATCGACCGAGGCGGCCTCATACTGCTCGGACGGGATCGCCATGCGACCGGCCAGCAGGATCAGGGTCCAGAAGGGGAGCGACTTCCAGATGTGCATCAGCATGGCAAAGCCCATGGCCAGCGTCGGATCGTTGAGCCAGTTGGGCCCGTCCATTCCGGTGAGGCGGAAGATCAGCGAGTTGATGACGCCCCACTCGGGGTTGAGCATGAAGCGCACCGACAGGATGGTCGGGATCGAAGGCACGGCCCAGGGCAGGATGAAGATCAGCGAGATGATCCGGATCCACCAGCGCGACTGCATGAAGAAGCCGGACAGCATCAGGGCCACCGCCATCTTCACATTGATCGCCACGACCAGGAACAGCACGGTGTTGATGGCCGTGCGAAAGAAAATCGGGTCGTCAAACAGTTTGACGTAACTCTCGGGGTGTCGCGCAATCCACAGGCCGTAGCCCACGGGGTAGAGCACAAAGACCAGAAAGATCAGTAGATAGGGCACCACCAGGGCCCTGCCCCAGAAAACCCAGGCGTTGCTTTTCTTGGTCTCGGGCGGCAGTGCCCCCTGCACAGCCAGGCTTGCATTCGACATGATGGTTCAGGAAAAAATTGGGAGAAACCGTGCCTGCGCTCAGGCAGGCACGGCAATGACGCTCAGGTCGCTCAGTTGGCGGCCACCTGCTTGATGCGGGCGATCATTTCGTCGACCGCCTTGTCCACCGGCACTTTTTCATTGAGCACGCGGTTCATGGCCTTGGCCCAGACGTTCTCGTTGTTGAGCTGGGTGAAGCGGAAGTTCTTGGTGAACTCGAAGGTCGAGGTGCCATCCATGAACTGCTTGTGCACGGCCTTGCGGTGCGGGTCGTCCTGCCAGAACTTGCTCTGCTGACCGGCCTTGGTCACCGGGAACCAGCGGCCCAGAGAACCTTCGACGTAAGGCATCAGGTTCTCTTCCTGCAGGATGAAGCTCACGAAGTCCTTGGCACGGGCCTTGTTCTTGGCATCCTTGAAGATCACGCCGGTCTTGATGGCGGCGCGGTAGTTCATCTTGGTGCCATCGGGCTTGCTGGGGAAGCCTGCCGTCTTGATCAGCTCGGTGTAGTTCTTGCGGGCCTGGGCACGCTGGGCCTCGTTGAGCGCGGCATTGTTCATGTCGTCCAGCCACTTGGCTGCGATCGAGATCGTGGCGTTGTGGGTCAGGACCGTGGTGCGGTTGTGGAAGGCGACGTTGTTGTCAGGATCTTTCCAGCTGGTGGAAGAAGGCGGCGTACAGCCCTTGCCATAGAAACTGGTGTAGTCGGTCAGTGCAGAGATCAGACCTTTGCGAACGTCCGGATCATCCACCAGCAGCTTGCCCGAATCGCTCACCAGCTTGACGTTGTAAGCATCCACGAACGTCAGGAAAGAATAGAAGGAGTCGGTCGAATCCACACCCATCGGGTTGCCGATGCCGAAGCTGCGTTGGCCTGTTTTCTGGCGATGTGCAGGCTGGACCTTGTCACACCAGAAACTCCAGTAGTCCTTCCAAGTGGTCGGAATATCGGTTTCCTTGAAGCCCGCATCGGCCAGCATGTCACCCCAGTACTGGATGTGCATCGTCTGCTGTTTGAGCGGGAAAGCGTAATAACTGCGCTTGCCTTCCTTGTTGTTGAGCAGGAAGGTGGTCTCGACCGTGTTGGGCGCAAAACGGTTGCGCATCGGGTTGATCACGCTGGAGATGTCTTCGAGCTTGCCATCGTGCGCCCAGGAGGCGGTGACCTGGAAGTCATACACGTCGGCGTAAGCCACATCGGGGGGCGTGCCAGCGTCCAGTGCAGCCACCGTCTTGGGAATCATGTCCTGGATCGGGTACTGCGAGAGCTCGATCTTGACGTTCTTGTTCTTGGCCTCGTACTTCTTGATGGCTGCGAACAGCGCATCATCTTCGGCTTTGTAGAAGCCCTTGACCCACCAGACGGTG
>CAXRGK010000069.1:0-18746 GCA_964230145.1 Burkholderiaceae bacterium
CCCCGCCCATGAAGGTGCCGCAGATGCCAAGACTATGAATGTGCATGGTGTTCAATTGTAGGAGCGCGCCCCTGCCCACAACCTTTGTCTGCCCGGGCTCTTATGGCAAGTCCTGTCGCTGGGTGAACAGCGCTGAGCGACAATTCTTCCCATGAACGAAGTCCAGCTCGAAATTGCCGCCACCGCCGCCCGCATGGTGGTCGAAGAGGGGCTGAATTTCGGTCCGGCCAAGCTGCGCGCGCTCAAGGCCTTGGGCTTGCCTGGTCGCACGGCCTTGCCGAGCAACGAGCAGATCGAAGAGCAGGTGCGGGAATACATCGAGATCTTCTGTGCCGATACCCAGCCCCAGGAGTTGCGCGCGCTGCGCGAACACGCCCTGGTCTGGATGGACCGGTTGTCCGAATTCCGGCCGCACCTGGGGGGGGCTGTCTGGTATGGCTGGGCCACGCGCCTGTCCGACATCGATCTGGCGCTGTTCTGCGATGACCCCAAGTCAGCCGAAATCGCCCTGATCAATCAAAACCTGCGCTACGAGGTGCAGTCCCAGTCGGGCATGCACGGACAGGCTGTGGATGTACTGAGTCTGCACAGTTTTTGTCGTGATCTGGGTGAAGACATCGGTGTCCATCTGCGAATTTATGACCTGCAGGGTTTGCGCGGAGCGCTTGTTCCTGATGGGCGCGGGCGCAGTCCTCGTGGGGATATGGCTGCGCTGCAGCGCTTGTTGGCTGAAGAAGCCGCACAATGACGGCATGAAAACGAATTCCTCGCATACATTTGGCCGTCGAAGCCTGTTGGCGGTTGGGGTGTTGGCGGCGACCGCCGGTGCAGGGTTGGCCTGGTGGCGTTTGACGCCGAAAACTGCTCGTTCCCAGGAAATCGAGGCTTTCTGGTCGAGTCGTTTCGAGCAACCCTCAGGAGCCGAACTGGACTTGAAGGCCCTTCGGGGCCAGCCCTTGCTGGTGAATTTCTGGGCGACCTGGTGCCCCCCCTGTGTCGAAGAATTGCCCATGCTGGATGCCTTTTCGCTTGAACATGCGGGGAAAGGCTTTCAAGTGCTGGCTTTGGCCATTGATCAGCCAAGTTCGGTGCGCCGATTCCTGGAACGGCAACCTTTGTCTTTTCCTGTCGGACTGGCGGGTCTTGGTGGCATGGATCTGGTACGCTCTTTGGGTAATTCGCAAGGCGGACTGCCATTCAGTGTCTTTTTCAATGCAGATGGTGGTATTTACAGGCAGAAACTGGGGCAATTGACGCCACAAGACTTGCGAGATTGGGTCCGCCACCCCGCTTGAGCGGCTTTCCATCCCGTCATGTGGGATGTTCATTTCCTTTGGCGTGTGATTTGCCGCATATATCTGCAATTTTCTCGGTGTTTTCCCTGAAATTGAGGTAAATTCAGCACATTACATTTGCTGACGCAAGGAGGTCCCATGGATTTGCGCAAACTCAAGACCCTGATCGATCTGGTGTCCGAGTCCAACGTTTCTGAACTCGAAATCACCGAAGCCGAGGGCAAGGTCAGGATCGTCAAGAGTGCAGGCGTGGTCGTGGCGGCCCCTGTGGTGACGCCTGCACCTGTGGCGGCTGCTCCTGCGGCAGTGGCTGCCCCGGTTGCCGCCCCTGCGGTAGCTCCTGCCGAAGCGCCAGCCATCCCCGTGGCCAGCGGCCACACGGTGAAGTCCCCGATGGTGGGCACGTTTTACCGTTCGTCCAGCCCTGGTGCTGCGCCTTTCGTGCAGATCGGCTCGGTGGTCAAGGAAGGCGACACGCTGTGCATCGTTGAGGCCATGAAGATCCTCAACGAAATCGAATCCGACAAGGCTGGCACAGTCACCCAGATCCTGTGTGAGAACGGTCAGGCGGTCGAATACGGCCAGCCGATGTTTGTCATCGAATAAACCAGGGCAGCCCATGTTCAAGAAAATTCTGGTCGCCAACCGCGGCGAGATCGCGTTGCGCATCCAGCGCGCCTGCCGTGAGCTGGGGGTGACGGCCGTGATGGTCTACTCCGAGGCGGACAAAGAGGCCAAATACGTCAAGTTGGCTGACGAAGCCGTCTGTATCGGCCCGGGGCCTTCCGCGCAGAGCTACCTCAACATGCCGGCCATCATCTCGGCTGCCGAGGTGACCGATGCTGAAGCCATTCACCCCGGCTATGGCTTCTTGAGCGAGAACGCCGACTTTGCCGAGCGCGTCGAGAAGTCCGGTTTTCAGTTCATTGGCCCGACGCCCGAGTCGATCCGCATCATGGGTGACAAGGTCTCGGCCAAGCAGGCCATGATCAAGGCCGGTGTGCCTTGCGTGCCGGGTTCCGAGGGTGAGCTGCCCGACGATCCGGCGCAGATCCGGGCGACGGCCAAGCGCATTGGTTATCCCGTCATCATCAAGGCTGCCGGCGGCGGCGGCGGTCGTGGCATGCGGGTGGTGCACACCGAGGCGGCGCTGATCAATGCGGTGCAGATGACCAAGGCCGAAGCCGGGGCTGCCTTCGGCAACCCGGCGGTCTACATGGAGAAGTTCCTGCAGAACCCGCGCCACATCGAGATCCAGATCCTGGCCGACAAGCACAAGAATGCCGTCTACCTGGGCGAGCGCGACTGCTCGATGCAGCGTCGCCACCAGAAGGTGATCGAGGAGGCGCCGGCGCCAGGCATCCCGCGCAAACTGATCGACAAGATCGGCGAGCGTTGCGTGGCCGCCTGCAAGAAGATCGGCTACCGCGGTGCGGGCACCTTCGAGTTCCTGTACGAAAACGGCGAGTTCTATTTCATCGAGATGAACACGCGCGTGCAGGTCGAGCACCCGGTAACCGAATGGATCACCGGTGTGGACATCGTCAAGACGCAGATCATGGTGGCCGCGGGCGAGAAATTGCCTTTTACCCAGCGCCAGATCGAGATCCGTGGCCACGCCATCGAATGCCGGGTGAACGCCGAAGACCCGTTCAAGTTCATCCCCTCGCCGGGTCGCATCACCACATGGCATGCACCGGGTGGCCCGGGCGTGCGCGTGGACTCGCATGCCTACACCAACTACTTTGTCCCGCCGAACTACGACTCGATGATTGGCAAGATCATCGTGCACGGTGACACGCGCGAGCAGGCGATTGCCCGCATGCAGACGGCGCTGGCCGAGACCGTGGTGGAAGGCATCAACACCAACATCCCGCTGCACCGCGAACTGATGGTGGACGCCAAGTTCATGGCCGGGGGCACCAACATCCACTACCTGGAGCACTGGCTCAGCCAGCACAAGCGCTGATGTTTGAGCTCCTGCTGCTGTGCCCGGAGGAACGGGTTGAAATCCTCAGCGATGCACTGGATGCGCTCGATGCGCTGAGTGTGTCCGTTGAGGATGCGGATGCCCAGACGCCGGCCGAACAGGCCCTTTTTGGTGAACCTGGCATGCCGCCGCCCAAGGACGGCTGGCAGCGTTCGCGCGTGGTGGCCTTGTTTGCACAGCAGACCCAGGCCGATGAGGCCAGTGCCCTGTTGCAGGCGCAGGACTTTTTTGACGGCTGCAAACTCTTGGGGGTGCGCCGTGTGGAAGATCAGGACTGGGTGCGACTGACGCAGTCGCAATTTGCACCGGTCGAGATCACGTCCGATTTCTGGATTGTTCCAACCTGGCACGAGGTGCCTGCCCAGGCGCGCCAGATCATCCGTCTTGACCCGGGCCTGGCCTTTGGTACCGGTACCCATCCGACCACGCGCATGTGTCTGCGCTGGATCGCCCGTCACGATCTGTCAGGCCAGCGCGTGCTCGATTACGGGTGTGGTTCCGGCATTCTTGCGATTGGCGCGGCCAAATACGGCGCGCAGCGCATCGATGCGGTGGACATTGACGAGGCGGCTGTGACCTCGACACAGTTGAACGCCGAGGCCAACAATGTCCAGCTCCATGCCGGCCTGCCCGAACTGGCGCAGGGGGAATACCAGACGGTGCTGGCCAACATCCTGGCCACACCTTTGAAAGTGCTGGCCCCCTTGCTGTGCGCCCATGTGGCGTCGGGTGGGCAGCTGGTGCTGGCGGGCATCCTGGAGCGGCAGGCTCAAGAACTCCAGCAGGCCTACGCCCCTTGGGTGGCTCTGGAGGTGGCCGATGCCGAAGACGGCTGGATCCTGATGACGGCCCGCAAGGCCTGATGAATACAATGGGCCATGCCCAGCGATCAAGTCACCCGTTGCCCTCACTGCCAAGCGGTTTTTCGGGTCGCGCCTGAGTCCCTGGCCCAGGCGCAAGGCTGGTTGCGTTGCGGTCAGTGCCAAGGGGTTTTTGACAGCACAGGGTTGACTGTTCCTTGGGCGCCGGAGCCGGAGGTGCTCACGGAACGCATGGACCTCAAGGCATTCCTGAAAGAGGAAGACCGAGGGGCTTCCCCAGCGTCGGCCCCTGTGGCAGAGGTCAGCGATGAACTGCTTTCTTTCGAGCAGGCCTTGGCCACCTTTCCGGGCCGCCCGCCCGAAATGCCTGCCTCTGATGCTGTATCGGTAATGAATCCCTCCACCTTGTCAGAGGCGCCTTCACCGCCTGTTGCATCACATGGTGGAAGGCGGCAGGTGCGGATGTGGGGTCTTGGCCTGGTGTTGCTGGCTTTGTTTCAGCTGGTTTGGGCATCGCGCAGCACATGGTTACAGATGCCATGGATCACAGAAACGGCGCAGGCAGGGTGTGCCCGAGGGGGTTGCCGGTTGCCCGCCTGGCGTGGTCCGGATCTTTTGAAAATCGACAGCTCACATTTTGTGCGCGTCGACAAGGGCTACCGACTGGAGTGGAGCTTGCGCAGTGTGTCGGCTTGGCCATTGCACATGCCCGCCATGGAGTTGACCCTGAGGGACGAAGCTGGAAGCGTATTGGTGCGCCGCGTGCTCACGCCATCCGAGATGGCTGCGCCGCCGCGACTTGAGCCAGGTCAGGGCTGGGAAGGTGTTTTGCTGCTGCAGGTTGCGGATGCCCCGGATTTGCCGGTATCGGGGTACCACCTGCTGGCGTTTTATCCCTGAACATCAGGCCCAAGTAAAAAGGCCCGACGCCGGAGCATCGGGCCTTGCTGGCTCTATTGCCTGAACGGGATTCAGGGCTTGGCGGCCGAAGGGAACGGCCACGCAGCCTGAGGGTTCAGCGTGGTTTGCGCAGCAGGGGCAGCGGGAGCTTTGGCGGCCTTTTTGGCAGCGGGCTTCTTGGCGGCCTTTTTGGCGGCCGGCTTTTTGGCAGCCGGTTTTTTGGCAGCAGCTTTCTTGGCTACGGCCTTCTTGGCGACCGCTTTTTTGGCGGCCGGTTTTTTGGCAGCAGCTTTCTTGG
The DNA here is from genome assembly GCA_964230145.1 of Burkholderiaceae bacterium. Classification (GTDB taxonomy): domain Bacteria; phylum Pseudomonadota; class Gammaproteobacteria; order Burkholderiales; family Burkholderiaceae_C; genus Limnohabitans_A. The sequence goes on from CAXRGK010000069.1 coordinate 5,305, forward strand.
CTACGGGCTTGGCAGCAGCTTTCTTGGCGACGGGCTTCTTAGCAACAGCTTTCTTGGCTGCGGGCTTCTTGGCGACGGCCTTTTTGGCTACGGGCTTCTTGGCGACAGCTTTCTTGGCTGCGGGCTTTTTGGCAGCAGCTTTTTTGGCCGGTGCAGCTTTCTTGGCTGCGGGCTTCTTCGCTACGGCTTTCTTGGCAGCCGGCTTTTTAGCGGCGGCTTTCTTGGGTGCAGCTTTTTTTGCGGCTGCTTTCTTTGCAGTTGCCATGGTTTTCTCCTAATTCAAATGGAAGAATCATCGGACACAAAAACACTCGATGCGTGTTGGGCGCACCAAGCGATTCAGGGTGCTGAGGCCGGCCTCAACACCCTGAACACGGGAAAGCCCCGTCGCCAACGTCCTGCGGACGCTGACGGATCGGGGCTTGAAGGGGGTCATCATCAAAAGGGGCTCAATCCCAGGAGAGGGCACCACCGGACTGGTATTCGATGACGCGGGTCTCGAAGAAGTTGCGTTCCTTCTTCAGGTCGATCATTTCGCTCATCCACGGGAACGGGTTTTCCTCGTTCGGAAAAAGCGCCTCGAGGCCGATCTGGGTGGCGCGGCGGTTGGCGATGTAGCGCAGATAACCTTTGAACATGGACGCGTTCAGACCCAGCACGCCGCGTGGCATGGTGTCTTCGGCATAGCGGTATTCGAGCTCGACGGCCTTCTGGAACAGGGCCTTGATTTCGGCCTTGAACTCGGCCGTCCACAGGTGCGGGTTCTCGAGCTTGATCTGGTTGATCAGATCGATGCCGAAATTGCAGTGCATGGATTCGTCGCGCAGGATGTACTGGTACTGCTCGGCAGCGCCGGTCATCTTGTTCTGACGGCCCAGCGCCAGGATCTGGGTGAAGCCGACGTAGAAGAACAGGCCTTCCATCAGGCAGGCGAACACGATCAGGCTCTTGAGCAGGGTCTGGTCAGCCTCAGGCGTGCCGGTCTTGAAGTGCGGGTCCATGATCGCGTCGATGAACGGGATCAGGAACTCGTCCTTGTCACGGATCGACTGCACCTCGTGGGAAGCATTGAAGATTTCCGAGTCGTCCAGCCCCAGCGATTCGACAATGTACTGGTAGGCGTGGGTGTGGATGGCTTCTTCAAAGGCTTGGCGCAGCAGGAACTGGCGGCACTCGGGCGCCGTGATGTGGCGGTAGGTGCCCAGCGTGATGTTGTTGGCGGCCAGCGAATCGGCGGTCACGAAGAAGCCAAGGTTGCGCTTGATGATGCGGCGCTCGTCTTCGGAGAGCCCGTTGGGGTCTTTCCACAGCGCGATGTCGCGGTTCATGTTCACTTCCTGCGGCATCCAGTGGTTGGCGCAGGTGGCAAGGTATTTTTCCCAGGCCCACTTGTACTTGAAAGGCACCAGCTGGTTGACGTCGGTCTGGCCGTTGAGGATGCGCGTGTCAGCCACGTTGACGCGGCGTTCGCTGCTGGCGTTGGCAGAAGTAGAGGGAGAGGAATGTCCTGCCGCAGGCGCGGCGCCTGCGTTGCGGGTGGTGGGCATTGCCGGTTGCAATGCGGGCTTGACTTGATCGTCCCAGGACAGCATAAAAATTTCCAGTGTTCGAATTATGAAAGCTTGTGCATGAAATGCAAAGCGTTCAAAGGGTTTTTTGCATGAACGCTTTGCTCAAGTGTTGTGCATTTGCATCGTGCGCGATGTGACGGCACATCGCGCACATTGCATTGGCGGCATCACTCACTGGCAGGCTTCGCAGACTTGATCGTCGATGGCGGTGAACTTCACATCGCTCGCAGGTGCTGCTGCAGCCGCGCCGCCTGCGCCCGATGACACGGCGTTGAGCTGGCCCGCGGCAATCGTTGACTTCTCGGCGTGCGTGGCACTGGTGGTGCGCAGGTAGTAGGTGGTCTTGAGACCACGCAACCAGGCCAGCTTGTAGGTGTCGTCGAGCTTCTTGCCCGAAGCACCGGCCATGTAGATGTTGAGCGACTGCGCCTGGTCGATCCATTTCTGGCGACGGGCAGCGGCTTCCACCAGCCATTGCGGCTCCACCTCGAAGGCGGTGGCGTACAGCTGCTTGATCTCCTGCGGCACGCGGTCGATCGGGCGCAACGAACCATCGAAGTGCTTGAGGTCCATGACCATCACGTCATCCCACAGGCCCAGGCGCTTGAGGTCCTTGACCAGGTAGCCGTTGATCACGGTGAACTCGCCCGACAGGTTGGACTTGACCGACAGGTTGCCGAAACAGGGCTCGATCGACGCGTCCACGCCGATGATGTTGGAAATCGTCGCGGTCGGCGCGATGGCAATGCAGTTGGAATTGCGCATGCCATCCTGCGCGATCTTCTTGCGCAGGGCGTCCCAGTCCAGGGTGGAAGAGCGGTCGACTTCGACATAGCCGCCACGCTCCTGGGCCAGCAGGTCCAGCGAGTCGTGCGGCAGGATGCCGCGGTCCCACAGCGAGCCTTTGTAGCTCGAGTACTTGCCGCGCTCCTTGGCCAGCTCGGTCGAGGCCCAGTAGGCGTAGTAGCAGATCGCTTCCATCGACTGGTCGGCGAATTCCACGGCCGCCTGGCTGGCATAAGGGATGCGCATTTCATAGAGCGCATCCTGGAAAGCCATCAGGCCCATGCCCACCGGACGGTGGCGCAGGTTGGAGTCGCGCGCCTTTTTCACGGCGTAGTAGTTGATGTCGATCACGTTATCGAGCATGCGCATGGCCGTGGAAATGGTCTTGCGCAGTTTTTCGTGGTCGATTTCCTTGCCGTTGGGCCCATCCTTGAGGTGCTTGACCAGGTTGACCGAACCCAGGTTGCAGACGGCGGTTTCGGTGTCGCTGGTGTTGAGCGTGATTTCGGTGCACAGGTTTGACGAGTGCACCACGCCCACGTGCTGCTGGGGCGAGCGCACGTTGCAGGGATCCTTGAAGGTGATCCAGGGGTGGCCGGTCTCGAACAGCATCGAGAGCATCTTGCGCCACAGGTCCAGGGCCTGCACCTGCTTGGCCGGCTTGATCTCACCGCGGGCAGCCTTTTCTTCGTAGGCGACATAGGCTTTCTCGAATTCGCTGCCGAACTTGTCGTGCAGGTCCGGGCAGTTAGATGGCGAGAACAGGGTCCAGGTGCCTTTTTCCATCACGCGGCGCATGAACAGGTCGGGGATCCAGTTGGCCGTGTTCATGTCGTGCGTGCGGCGGCGGTCATCGCCGGTGTTCTTGCGCAGCTCCAGGAACTCTTCGATGTCCAGGTGCCAGGTCTCCAGGTAGGCGCAGACTGCACCCTTGCGCTTGCCGCCCTGGTTGACGGCCACGGCGGTGTCGTTGACCACTTTCAGGAAGGGGACCACGCCCTGCGATTCGCCGTTGGTGCCTTTGATGTGCGAGCCCAGGGCGCGCACGCGGGTCCAGTCGTTGCCCAGGCCACCGGCATATTTGGACAGCAGGGCGTTTTCCTTGAGGGACTCGTAAATGCCGTCCAGGTCATCAGGCACAGTGGTCAGGTAGCAGGACGACAGCTGCGAGCGCAGGGTGCCGCTGTTGAACAGGGTCGGGGTGGAGCTCATGAAGTCGAAGGTGGACAGCACCTCGTAGAACTCGATGGCGCGCGCTTCGCGGTCGATCTCCTGCAGCGCCAGGCCCATGGCCACGCGCATGAAGAAGATCTGAGGCAGCTCGATGCGGGTCTTGCGCACGTGCAGGAAATAGCGGTCGTACAGGGTCTGCAGGCCGATGAAATCGAACTGCAGGTCGCGCTCGGGCTTGAGTGCAGCGGCCAGACGCGGCAGGTCGAACTGCAACAGGTCGGGGTTGAGCAACTCGTTGTCGACGCCCTTCTTGATGGCCTGAGGGAAGAAGTTGATGTACTCCTGCCCCATTTCGGCCTGGGTCAGTTCCTTGCCCAGCACTTCCTTGGCGATGGTGTGCATCAGCAGACGGGCGGTGGCGTAGGTGTAGTCGGGCTCTTTTTCGATCAGGGTGCGGGCCGCGAGGATGGAGGCCTTGTAGACCTCCTGCAGCGGCACGCCGTCGTAGAGGTTGCGCACGGTTTCGGCCAGGATGGGCTCAGGGCTGACGTCCTGGCCCAGGCCATCGCAGGCGTGGGCAATGATGCCCTGCAAGTAGTTCATGTCCAGGGCCACGCGCTGGCCGCCGTCGGTGACGAACAGCTCGGGGTGGGCGGGGGCGGGGTTCGCCTGTTGTTGTTGGGCGCGTTCCTGGGCGCGGCGTTCACGGTAGAGAACATAGGCGCGGGCCACATCGTGCTGGCCGCTGCGCATCAGGCCCAATTCCACCTGGTCCTGCACGTCTTCAATGTGGAAGGTGCCACCGCCCGGACGCGAACGCACCAGTGCACGCACCACGTTCTGGGTCAGCTCGTCCACCACCTCGCGCACGCTGGCCGAAGCCGCTCCCTGGGTGCCATGCACGGCCAGGAAGGCTTTCATCAGGGCCACGGCGATCTTGTTGGGCTCGAACGGTACCACGGCGCCGTTGCGGCGGATGATCTGATAGCTGCTCAGGGCCTGCAGGGCAGCGGGGGGCTGCTGCTCGTGGCTGGGCAGGCTCATCAGGCCGGATGTGGACGAGGGAATGTTCAGTTCGGTGTGCGTGCTCATGGTTCTAGGTTTTCTTCGAATCTGGAAGGGTGGAGGGGCCGTCGGAAGGATTTATTGGTTTTATCAGTTTATCGTTGCGGACACTATATCTGGTGTCTGCGAAGGCTTCAAGCCACTAGATGTAGTGTACTGGCGTCAGGTGGCTTTTTTTCAGGTGCGCGCCGCTGCATGGCTCAACAAGGCGCGGTCGTCCGTTTCATCTTGTGAATGATGGGCCGCCAGGCCGCATGTTCAGGGCCTGTTGCGATCAATCTTCAGGTGCGATGCGGCTTGCGTGAGGGGATGTCAATGCAGGCCTTGTGATATGGCCGATTCAGCAATGGCATGGGCACGCTAAGCGCTGCAAGGATCGATGAAATTTTTTTTGAACCCCCAGCCAATGCTGGCCTGGCTCAGGGAAAACACTGGGGCGGCAAATGCAACAAGGATTGCAGCTGTGACCAGTCAAACCCCGGCCCCGGATCCTGTTTGCGTCCTGGGGCCACATGCTCGTGACCCGCAATGTGGGCGATCGGGTAGCGTCGGATCAGCGCTTGGCCCAATGCGGCCAGGGCTTGGTACTGTGCTGGCTCAAACCGTCCGCCCTCCAGGCCTTCGAGTTCAATGCCGATGGAGTCGTCGTTGCAGTTGTCTCGCCCGCGGTAATGGGAACGACCGGCATGCCACGCGCGGTCGTCACAGCTGACGAACTGCCAGAGTTCACCGTCGCGACGGATGTAGAAGTGCGAGGACACCTCCAGCCCTCGGATCTGCTGGTAGTACGGGTGGGCATCCCAGTCCAGGCGATTGGTGAACAGTTCCTGCACAGCCTGGCCACCATATTGACCTGGGGGCAGGCTGATCGAATGCACGACGATCAGATCGATACAGGCTTGGGGCGGGCGCGGACCGAAGTTGGGCGAGGGCAGGTGAATGGCCTGGCGCAGCCAGCCATCATCCCATTCGTTGGGCTCGGCTTGCATCGATCAGTCGGGGTTGCGGTCGCCCGCCGCACTGCGGTGGGCGGCGCTGCAATACTGACCGCGGGCGCCAGCCACTGCTTCATCGTGGGGCAGATGGATACCGCAGTGGGCGCAGGTGACCATGTCCTGTGTCTGTGGCGCAGCAGACGGCGATGGGGGTGAGTTCGTGCTGCGGCTGCGCCTCCAGGCCCACCACACGAAAGCGATCACGATGGCCCAGAACAGGTATTTCATGCGCTGCGTCCCAGCATCAGTTCGAGCACGAAGCGTGAACCCACATACGACAGCAAGAGCAGGGCCGCCCCGGTGTAGAGCACCCGTACCGCACGCTTGCCGCGCCAGCCCCAGCGCTGTCGGCCCCACAGCAGCAAGGCGAAGGTCAGCCAGGACAGCAGGGCAAACACCCGCTTGTGGTCCCAGCGCCAGGCACCGTTGCCCGAGCCGTAAAGGTGTTCACCAAACAGCAAACCGGCCAGCAGCGTGGCCGACAGCAGCACGAAGCCAGCGGTCACAAAGCGGAAGGTCAGGCGTTCCAGTGTGAGCAGGGGCAGGCCCGGCGTGGTGTGGGCTTGGCGGATGTCGCGCTCTGCTCGGGTCATGAGCCAGGCGTGCACCACAGCGGCGGCAAACATGCCATAGGCCGACAAGCCCAGTGCCCAATGCAGCGGCAACCAGGGCGAGGCCTGCACATGCAGGGCATTGCCCGGAAACAGCCAGGCCAGCACCACGGTCAGCGCGCCCAGGCCACCCAAAGCCCAGCGGCCGCGCAGCTGCGGGTAGAACTGGCTCTCCACCAGATAGGCGGTCAGCACCAGCCAGGCCGTGGCCGACAGGGCGGGCGCAAACCCGAAACGCAAGGGTGGGGCGAAGTTGCCCAGCAAGGACAAGGCGTGAAAGCCGCAGGCCAGCCAGAGCAGGCGACGGGTCTGGCCATCGCCCAGCCGCTGGGGTGCAAGCGCGGGCAGCACGTAACAAAGCACGGCCAATACCGACGCCAGCAGGGTCCAGATGGGGGCGCTCGCTAAAATCATGCTTGCAAGTTTAGCCTTTCAGGCCGGGTCGACGGGACCGGGCCAGGGCTGGCCTCTCTTTCTGGATGGCATCCATGGCTTCCGCCCTCACCGACAAACTCTCACGCCTGGTCAAGACCATCAGCGGCCAGGCCCGCATCACCGAATCCAACGTCGCCGACATGCTGCGCGAGGTGCGCATGGCCCTGCTCGAAGCCGACGTGGCTTTGCCCGTGGTGCGCGACTTCATTGCCCGCGTCAAAGACAAAGCGCTTGGACAGGAGGTCATGGGCTCGCTCAAGCCCGGCCAGGCGCTGGTGGGCATCGTCAACAAGGAGCTCGCCGCCACCATGGGCGAAGGCGTGGCCGACATCAATCTGGCCGCGCAGCCTCCCGCCGTGATCCTGATGGCCGGTCTGCAGGGGGCGGGTAAAACCACCACCACCGCCAAGCTGGCCAAGCACCTGATCGAAAAGCGAAAGAAGAAGGTGCTGACCGTGTCGGGCGACGTCTACCGCCCCGCCGCCATCGAGCAGCTGAAAACCGTGACCGCGCAAGCCGGGGCCGAATGGTTCCCCAGCACGCCGGACCAGAAGCCGATCGATATTGCCCGCGCCGCCATCGACTACGCGCGCAAGCACTACTTCGACGTGCTGCTCGTCGACACCGCCGGTCGCCTGGCGATCGACGAAGCGCTGATGGCCGAGATTAAGGGCCTGCATGCCGAACTCAAACCGGTCGAAACCCTGTTCGTGGTCGACGCCATGCAGGGCCAGGACGCCGCCAACACCGCCAAGGCCTTCGGCGAAGCGCTGCCGCTCACAGGCATCGTGCTGACCAAGCTCGACGGCGACTCGCGTGGCGGTGCGGCGCTGTCGGTGCGCCAGATCACGGGTGCGCCGATCAAGTTCGCGGGCACGAGCGAAAAGATCGACGGCCTGGAGGTGTTCGACGCCGAGCGCCATGCCGGCCGCATCCTGGGCATGGGCGACATCGTGGCCCTGGTCGAACAGGTGGCCGCTGGCGTGGACATGGAGGCCGCGCAGAAGCTGGCCGCCAAGGTCAAGGGCGGTGGCGGTTTTGACCTGAACGATTTCCTTGCGCAGATCCAGCAGATGAAGCAGATGGGGGGGCTCTCCAGTCTGATGGACAAGCTGCCCAGCCAGCTCACGGCCAAGGCCGGCGAGATGGACATGGGCAAGATCGAGAAGGACATTGCCCGCAAGCAGGGCATCATCCACAGCATGACGCTCAAGGAGCGCAGCAAGCCCGAGATCATCAAGGCCACCCGCAAGCGCCGCATCGCTGCCGGTGCCGGCGTTCAGGTGCAGGACGTCAACCGCCTGCTCAAGGAATTCGAGCAGATGCAGGACATGATGAAGAAGATGCAGGGCGGCGGTCTCATGAAAATGATGAAGCGCATGGGTGCCATGAAGGGGCTGATGGGCGGGGGTGGCTTCCCCGGTATGCCGCGCTGACAGTGGTCACTCACCTCTGGTGAATGGGCTTCATCCCCAGCGCCTGTGGTTCACTTTGTGGATAACTGACGGAACAAGTGTCGCAAGCCTTGTCCGGCAAGGCTTTCAGCGCGGTGCCTGTTTTTTCGGCAGGCCAGCAATGTGGGTCAGCAGGCCCTCGCAGGCGTCTTCCACCAGATCGAGCACCTGCTCGAAGCCTTGTGCACCACCGTAGTACGGGTCGGGCACCACCGGACTGTCGTGGTGCATGCAGAACTCGGTCAGGCGCCGCAATTTGGGGCGCAGGTGCTCCGGGCAGAGCTGCTCGACCAACGCCAGGTTGTCCCAGTCCATGACCAGCACCAGATCGGAGATTTCAAAGTCCTGCGCCACCAGCTGCCGCGCGCGCAGCATGGACAGGTCGTAGCCCCTTTGCTGCGCATGCTGCTGGCTGCGCCGGTCCGGTGCCTCGCCGACGTGGTAAGCGTGGGTGCCCGCCGAATCGACCTCGATCCAGTGTTGCCAGTTCCTCTCGGCCACCTTGTGGCGCATGACGCCATCGGCAGTGGGGCTGCGGCAGATGTTGCCCATGCAGACAAAGGTGAGGCGGTAGCGGTCGGTCATGGCGGGCGGCTTCATGGGGGTGGGCACAATCGTTGCATCGCATTGTCCTGGAGGAATTGGCGATGCACGATTTGTTCATTTACGGCACCCTGATGCCCGGTTTGCGGCTGGAAGCCGAGATGCACGGCGCCGAGCACCTGGGGCCTGCGCGTGTGCCAGGGTGGCTGGTGGATGTGGGGCGTTACCCCGGGCTGCTGCATGGCGACGGCCTGGTGAGCGGCGAGGTGTACCGCGTAAGCGATGCCCAGCTGGCCCGGCTCGATGCGGTCGAAGACATGGTGGCCGGCGACCGCGCGGCCTCGCAGTACTGGCGCGAGCGGGTGCAGGTGCGGGACGGCGCTCTGACCGGGCAGCAGGTCTGGACCTATGTCTATAACCGGCCGGTCGACGGCCTCACGCCGATCACGCACGGTGACTACCGCCGCTACATCCGCGAGGTCGGGCGCGATTCCTGAAAGCGCTCAGTCCTGGATCACCAGCTCGCCGCGCAGCGAGTGTGGGTAAGCCTGGGTGATGCGCACATCGACCATCTGGCCGATCAGCCGGTCCATGTTCGGCCCACCGGGGAAGTTGACCACGCGGTTGCACTCGGTGCGGCCCGCCAGGTCGCTCGGGTCCTTGCGGGCCGGGCGTTCGACCAGGATGCGCTGCACTGTGCCCACGCGGCTGGTGCTGATGCGCTGCACATTGGCTTCAATGGTGGCCTGCAGGTGCTGCAGGCGTTTGAGCTTGACTTCGTGCGGTGTGTCGTCGTGCAGGTTGGCCGCCGGGGTGCCGGGGCGCGGGCTGAAAATGAAGGAGAAGCTGGTGTCGTAGCCCACGTCCTCGATGAGCTTCATCATCTTGCCGAAGTCTTCTTCGGTCTCTCCGGGGAAGCCGACGATGAAGTCGCTGCTCATGGCGATGTCGGGGCGGATGGCGCGCAGCTTGCGGATGGTGCTCTTGTATTCCATCGCGGTGTAGCCGCGCTTCATAGCCATCAGGATGCGGTCGGAGCCATGCTGCACCGGCAGGTGCAGGTGGCTGACCAGCTTGGGCACCCTGGCGTACACGTCGATCAGGCGCTGGGTGAATTCGTTGGGGTGGCTGGTGGTGTAGCGGATGCGCTCGATGCCCGGAATATCGGCCACGTACTCGATCAGCGTCGCAAAATCGGCGATCTCGCCGGACGTGCCCATGGGGCCGCGGTAGGCGTTCACGTTCTGGCCCAGCAGCGTGACTTCCTTGACGCCCTGTTCGGCCAGACCGGCGATCTCGACCAGCACGTCTTCAAATGGGCGCGAGAATTCCTCGCCGCGGGTGTAGGGTACCACGCAGTAGCTGCAGTACTTGCTGCAGCCTTCCATGATCGAGACGAAGGCGCTCGCACCCTCGACCTTGGCGGGCGGCAGGTGGTCGAACTTTTCGATTTCGGGAAAGCGGATGTCCACTTGCGGACGCGCCTTGCGTTCACGCTCGGCCAGCAGCTCGGGCAGGCGGTGCAGGGTCTGCGGGCCGAACACCACGTCCACATAGGGCGCGCGCTTGATGATCTCTTCGCCTTCCTGGCTGGCCACGCAGCCGCCCACCCCGATCAGCACGCCCTTGGCCTTGAGGTGCTGCACGCGACCGAGGTCGGAGAAGACTTTTTCCTGGGCTTTTTCGCGCACCGAGCAGGTGTTGAACAGGATCAGGTCGGCCTGTTCGGGGTCGTCGGTGGGCACGTAGCCTTCGGCGGCTTTCATGACGTCGGCCATCTTGTCCGAGTCGTACTCGTTCATCTGGCAGCCGAAGGTTTTGATGAAGACTTTTTTGGTGGGCGCAGGTGTATCCGTGCCCTCGGGGGCGGTGGTGCAGCGGTTCATGGTGTAGATCCAGAGGCTGAAAGTGAAAAGGGAAGGGCCACGCCTTCCCGCCAAGCCTCAATTATCGCCGGTGGCAGGTTCCGTGGCCTTGGGCCTGTAGAACATGGGGTAGCTGCGTTGCACTGTGGGGCTGTCGTAAGCCCAGCTGTGGCACTGGTTCAGAAAGAACGCCGGCTCCTGCATGGGCGGATGGGCTTTGCCGCTTTGTTCGCGCCGCAGCCACTGGCCAGAAGGCAGCGTCTGGAAGGCGGCGGTGGCCATGTTGAACAGCATTTCGCGCAGGTGGGTGCATCCGGCAGTGCCGCCAATGTGCTCGTTGATGAGCTTGCGCCAACCCCCGCCCATGCGCAGCCCCTTGAATTTGTGCATGTTGAGAGGGGCTGAGCTGCACTCGGCATGCGGGATGCTGTCCATGGACGTCACGATGTCGTGGATCACCATGTCGTCGTCCAGGGTCACGCGGATCGACAGGTGGTGGATGGCTTCGTGGGCGGGAAAAGGGCGTTCGTTGGGCACCCGGAAGGTGTAGGGCTTCACGTCGGTGAGTTCGGCCTCGATGTCCCACAGGCCATCCTCGCGGTCATAGCCGCGGTACACCACAGTTCGCGTATGTGACAGTTTTCGGGGGGAGGCTGGGGGGAGTGCCACTTGTCGGTCTCTCGTCTTGGGTTTCCAATCGTCCAATCATAAAGACGAGGAGCCAAAGACCATGTCGCACACGATCGCCCCGGCGGTGCGCCGCCAGACCATTGCCGACGCCTTGCGCCGTACCGCACAGCGCTTGCCTGCCAAGACCGGCATCGTCTGCGGCGACACCATCTGGACCTACGCCGAATTCGACGCGCTGGTCACGCGGCTGGCGGCCGGTCTGGCCTCCATCGGCGTGGCCGAGGGCGACAAGGTGGCGGTGCTGGCACGCAACTCGCACGGCTTTGCCGCGCTGCGCTTTGCGCTGGCCCGCCGGGGCGCGGTCATGGTGCCGATCAATGTCATGCTCAAGGCCGACGAGGTGGCCGACATCCTGCGCCATGCGGGCGCCAGAACGCTGGCCACCGACAGCGGCCTGGCCGAGCTGGCGCAGGCCGCTGCCCAACTCGACACGCAGGTGCAGCAGTTCATCTGGCTGCCCTCCGAAGACCCGAGCCAGCCCGTGGCGGGCATGCACAGCTTTGATGCGCTGGCGGCTTGCCAGGATGCCTTGCCCGATTTGCAGATGACCAGCACCGATGTGGCGCAGATCGTCTACACCAGCGGCACCGAATCCAGCCCCAAGGGCGCCATGCTCACCCACGATGCGGTGCTGTGGCAGTACGTCAGCTGCGTGATCGATGCCGAAATCGCCGAGCAGGACGTGGCCCTGCATGCGCTGCCGCTCTACCACTGCGCCCAGCTCGATGTGTTCTTTGGCCCGGCCATCTACATGGGCAGCACCAACGTCATCACCGCCAAACCCACGCCCGACAACCTGCTGCCCATGATCGAGAAATTCGGCATCAGCAGCTTCTTTGCGCCGCCCACGGTGTGGATTGCCTTGCTGCGCTCACCGCTGTTCGACCCGGCCAAGCTCTCCAGGCTGGCCAAGGGCTATTACGGCGCGTCCATCATGCCGGTTGAGGTGATGAAGGAAATCGCCACGCGGCTGCCCAAGGTGCGCCTGTGGAACCTGTACGGCCAGACCGAGATCGCGCCACTGGCCACCATGCTGGGCCCCGAGGACCAGCTGCGCAAACCGGGCTCGTGCGGCAAGGCGGTGCGCAACGTCGAGACCCGTGTTGTGGACGACCAGATGCGGGACGTGAAACCGGGCGAGGTCGGCGAGATCGTGCACCGTTCGCCGCACTTGATGCTGGGCTACTTCCATGACGATGAACGAACCAAAGCCGCATTCGAGGGCGACTGGTTCCACAGCGGTGACCTGGCGACCATCGACGAGGAGGGCTACATCACGGTGGTCGACCGCAAGAAGGACATGATCAAGACCGGCGGCGAAAACGTGGCCAGCCGCGAAGTCGAGGAAATGATTTACCGCCTGCCCCAGGTCAGCGAGGTCGCCGTGATCGGCCTGCCCGATGCCAAATGGGTGGAGGCGGTGACGGCGGTGATCGTGGTCAAGGCGGGACAGACGCTGGACGAAGCCACGGTGATCGCGCACTGCACGCAGCACATGGCAGGATTCAAGGCGCCCAAGCGGGTGGTGTTCACAGAGGCGCTGCCCAAGAACCCCAGTGGCAAACTGCTCAAGCGGGAACTGCGACTGCGTTACGCCAGCTGAACCCTCATTCCTGGACGAGGCGGCAGGGGGCGTGGATGCGCTTTTTCTCGCGATCTTCTTCGCAGTAGCGCATGGCCCGGCGGGCGCCTTCGGCAGCGAGCTTGATGTAAATGGAGCACTTGAGCGTCATGCGTTCGTGGTCGCTGTGGGAGTCATAGGCGGCAGCGCAGCGGCTGTTGCTGTTCATTTCCGGGCGCGCCTGCTGCCACTGCTGCTTGAGCGCATCGGGCAGATCCCTCAGCGGGACCACTGGAGGATGCTGCGCCCAAGCTCCGGCCAGCAACGACAGCCAAAGCAGGCAGGCGCCCAGGAATTTTCCGGTGGTGTTTTGCATGGCAGCGTACCTTTGTCCAAACAGGCTATAATGCACAGCTTACCGAATTTCGGGTCTTGCCCGATGTCGGCGACCTCAGGAGATATAGCTCAGTTGGTGAGAGCGCGGGATTCATAACCCCGAGGTCGGTGGTTCAAATCCACCTATCTCCACCAAATACCAAGGGGACAGCTTGTGCTGTCCCCTTTTTCTTTTGGCTAGCCCTTTCCCGGATGACGCGATGGCGCCATCCAGAGGCCGCCCTGCTCAGTCCAGGCTGGCGCCCGAGTCGCGCACGACCTTGCCCCACTTGATGCTTTCGGCCTGGATGAAGGCGG
>CAXRGK010000070.1:0-3947 GCA_964230145.1 Burkholderiaceae bacterium
CTGGAGTTCAGACGTGTGCTCTTCCGATCTAGCCTGAGCGCCACCCAGGGCCGTGTGACGGTGCTGCTGGGCCGTAACGGTGTGGGCAAGACCACGCTGCTCAAAAGCCTGATAGGCCTGGTGCCCATCAAGAGCGGCAGCATCACACTCGCGGGGCAAGACCTCACCAAGGCCAAGCCCTACGAGCGCGCGGCCGCCGGCATCGGCTACGTGCCGCAAGGCCGCGAGATCTTTGCGCGCCTCACGGTCGAAGACAACCTGCGCATGGGCCTGGCCACGCGGCCCGGCGGCACGCCGATCCCGCCCGAACTGTTTGAACTCTTCCCCGTGCTCAAGCAGATGCTGCACCGCCGAGGCGGCGACCTCTCGGACGGCCAGCAACAGCAGCTGGCCATTGCGCGCGCCCTGGCCTTCAGACCGCGCCTCTTGATCCTGGACGAGCCCACCGAGGGCATCCAGCCCAGCATCATCAAAGACATCGGCCGCGTGATCCGCAAACTGGCCGACGAGGGCATGCAAGGCCAGCGCATGGCGATCTTGCTGTGCGAGCAGTACTACGACTTCGCCGAGGAACTGGCCGACAACTACCTCGTCATGGAACGCGGCGAGGTGATCGCCAGCGGGCCGGGCAGTGAGATGAAGGCGAAGAACATTCAGCAGTTGGTGGCGATTTGAGGTTGAAGCTTGAGCCACTGGGTTGGCTCAAGCATCCAAGATTTCGCTGGCGACTGACCGATATGCAGCGCGAACGGACCATCGATCCTACGGTAGGTATCAGCCCGCAAACCACAAACCGGCCATTGACGTGGTGGAGTAGTGCCCAGCGCCAGTGACAGATGCAGAGGGTACTTCTGCCGTTGAAGACGTGTACCTAATCAAGAGAACGCCCTTCGCCTTGTTCCTCTACTGTTTGGCCATCGCGGATGTGATAGATCCGCTTGAAGGTCGGGATAATTTTCTCGTCGTGGGTCACTACGATGATGGCAGTCTGCGCCTGACAGGCCATGTCGTTGAGGATGCGGACCACGGCCAGGGCGCGTTCGCTGTCCAGGGGCGCGGTCGGCTCGTCAGCCAAAATCACTGGCGGCTTGTTGGCCAGCGCCCGTGCAATTGACACCCTTTGCTGCTCACCACCGGAAAGCTGCGAGGGTTCAGCTTTGGCACGGTGAGCAACATCGAGCGCCTTTAGCAATTCGAGTGCACGTTGTCGCGCCTGGACATTGGGCACACCCGCCAGCATGGGCAGCAGCGCTACGTTGTCGGTCACGTCCAGGAACGGGATCAGGTAGGGCGCCTGAAACACAAATCCGATCCGGTCACGGCGCAAGGCGCGCAGGTCGGGCGTTTTCCAACCATCGTCATAAATGACTTCGTCGCCCAGTGTCATGCGACCCGATGTGGGCTCGATGATGGCCCCCAGGCATTTGAGCAAGGTGCTTTTGCCGGAGCCTGAGGGCCCCACCAGTCCGACCACTTCACCGGGAGCGACCTGCATGTTGACGTTTTTCAGCGCTTCGACCGCCGTGTCGCCATGGCCATAAACCTTGCGCAGGTTTTCGATGCGAATGCCACCAGTTTGCTTGATCATTTCAGGGTCCTCAACTGATGGCTTGCGCGGGATCGACACGCAAGGCGACACGTATCGCCAGCGTGCTGGCCAGCGCACAAATGAGCATGGTGGCACCGAAGCCAACCACCGCGTCCTGCGTGAGCAACAGCACGAACTTGGGGAACACTGGTGCCCAAATTGTCGCGGCCACCTTGCCCACCACAAAGCCGATTACACCCAGACCCAGCGCCTGCTGCAAGATCATCGTCGCGATGGTGAGGTTGCGGGTACCGATCAGTTTGAGCACCGCGATCTCACGGATCTTGCCCAGCGTCATGGTGTAGATGATGAAGGCCACAATCGCCGCGCTCACCACAGCCAGAATGGCCAAAAACATGCCGATCTGTTTGGCCGAAGTGGCAATCAACTTATCCACCAGGATGTTCTCCATGTCAGCACGGGTAAACACGGTCAGGTGCTTCCAACGTTGGATTGGCTCGGCCACACGTTCAGCGCTCCAGCCATTGGCCACACGCACCAGCACAGCATTGACGTTGCGGCTGCTGGTCTGCAAGTTCTGCACCGCATCGAGCAGGCCCGGCACTGCAGGTCGGTTGAATGCTGGATTGGCGGCTGTACGCACACGGTCGTTCACGATGGCGTCGTTGTCCTTGAGGAACTGCGCTTCCTGAGCATCCTTGATCGGGATGAAGACCATCGGGTCGCCGCCAGATGACACCATGCGGCGTGTCAGGCCCACCACCTCGTAGGTGTGGCGCCGGATTTCCACCCGTTCCCCCAGCGAGAGTCCGGTCTTGACGTCAGCCACCGCCTCGTAATGGCTGCGCGTGAGATGCCTGCCAGCCAATAAATGGCCAGGCTGCCCGGGCAAGCCAGCGGCACCCGGCTCGATCCCGACCACCATGGTCCGCGCCTCTTTGCCTCCTACCGTCCTGACCTGCATGGTGAAGTAAGTGATGTTGGCCGCCATGGCCACGCCGGGCATGCCCGCAATGCTGCGCACCACATCGTCCTTGAGACTAGATGATTCGGCATAAGGTCCCTGCGTGTCCTTTTGAACCACCCAGAGGTCGGCACCGCTGTTGTTCAACAAAGCTTGGGCATCGTCGACCATGCCGCGAAACACGCCAGCCATGGTCAATGTCACGCCAATGAGCAAACCCAGCCCCAGACCGGTGAACACAAACTTGGCCCAACTGTGCTGAATGTCGCGCGCCGCCAGGCTGATCATGGCTGCGCCTTTTTAACCAGAGCGTCCACCACCTTGAAGCGGGCTCCGGTCGACAGCGGCTTATCGCTGTACACCACCACGGTGTCACCAGAGGCCAGTCCGCTCAACGCCTGTACGCGGCCGTCCAGACTGGACACTCCCCACTGCACGGAAACAAAGTCCAATGCGCCGTCTTTCAGACGCCACACGCCCGTTCGGCCCTGATGCGTCTGCACACTGGCCTGCGGTACCACCAAGGCCTGATCCTCTGGCTGCAACTGGAGCGTGACCTCGGCCATCTCGCCGATCGACAGTGATGCAGGCGTTTGATCAAACGTCACTTGTGCGATGCGCTCCTCGGTCACTGCATCGGCCTGCAACTCCAGCCGTTCCACCTTACCGGTCAGCACCTGCTGCGGTTGCGAGCGCAACACAATCTGGGCGGGCAAACCAAGCGCCAACCCTCTCGAGCGAGCCTGATCCACGCGCAACTTCACCCAGAGGGTGACGGGATTGGCCAGCCTGATCACGGCTTGACCGGCCACCACGGTGCTGCCTGCCTCAGCATCGCGGCTGACCACCACCGCATCGGCCGGTGCGATCAATCGGGTGTTCTGTCTTTGCTGCACGGCCGCTGCACGCTCGGCCTGCAGGCGTTGGGCGTCCTGGCGGGTCGCCTGCAAGTTGGCTTGAGCGGCCTCGTGTGCGGCCTGCGCAGACTGCAGCTCCTGCTCGCGCCCCTCTAGCGCTGACGGGCTGATGAAGTTCTGCCGAGCCAATTCCTTTTGCCGGTTCAGATTGGTGGTGGACAGCTCGCGCCGGGCTTTGGCGTCTGCCAGTTGAGCCTGTGCTGCCGTTTGAACGCTGACCGCTTTGGACAGCGCGGCATCTTGCGCCTGCAAGCGTTGGTCCAGATCCACCGGGTCCATCTCGGCCAGCAACTGTCCGGCCTTGACCGCCTGCCCCACATCGACATGCACGCGCAATACGCGCCCCGCCACCGTGGGGCCCATCAGCCAACTCTGGCGCGCTTCCACACTGCCAATGCCAAACACCGAGGGCGTCAGATTTTCGCTCTTGACTTGTGTCACTGTAACTTTAGTCGGGGCAAGTGGCCCCATGCGAGTCGCCACGAATCCCAGAGCCACAATCACGATCGCGGCACTG
>CAXRGK010000071.1:0-11217 GCA_964230145.1 Burkholderiaceae bacterium
ATCTGCTTGGCCAGTTCCTGGAAGGTGGTGCTGGTGGTACGCCCGCAACCCGGGCAAGCCGTCACGCTGGGCACGAACACGCGCAGGCCCAGCGACTGCAGGATTTCGGAGGCGATCACGACTTCTTGCGTGCGCGACTCACCAGGTTGCGGCGTGAGCGAGACGCGGATGGTGTCGCCGATGCCTTCCTGCAGCAGGATGGCCAGCGCCGTGCTCGACGCCACTGTGCCTTTGGTGCCCATGCCGGCTTCGGTCAGGCCCAGGTGCAGCGGGTAGTCGCAGCGTCGGGCCAGCTCGCGGTAGACCGAGATCAGGTCCTGCACGCCCGAGACCTTGCACGAGAGCGCAATCTGTGCGCCGTCCATGCCCATGGCTTCTGCGCGCTGGGCGGAACCGATGGCCGACTGGATCAAGGCCTCGTACATGACCTGACGGCCCTCGAAAGGCTGGGCGCGGCGGCTGTTGGCGTCCATCAGCTCGGCCAGCAACTCCTGGTCCAGGCTGCCCCAGTTCACGCCGATGCGGATCGGCTTGTTGAATTTCTGCGCCACCTCGATCATCTGGCCGAACTGCACATCACGCTTGTCGCCCTTGCCCACATTGCCCGGGTTGATGCGGTATTTGGACAGGGTTTCGGCGCAGGCCGGGTACTCGGTCAGCAAGCGGTGGCCGTTGTAATGAAAGTCGCCGATCAGGGGCACGTCGATGCCCATCTTGTCGAGCTGCTCGCGGATGTGCGGCACGGCCTGCGCGGCTTCGGGCGTGTTGACGGTGATGCGCACCATCTCGGAGCCGGCCAGGGCGAGCTCCTTGACCTGGATGGCGGTGCCGATCACGTCCACCGTGTCGGTGTTGGTCATGGACTGCACGCGCACCGGTGCGCCGCCGCCCACGGTGACGACACGGTTGCCCCAGACCACGCGGGACTGGCGACTGGTGCGTGTGGCTGGGCGTGCGATCTCGATGGCTGATTCACTCATGGCTTGATGGGAAGACGAACTTCGTTGTTCTGGGTGAAGGGTTTGAGGTCCACCAATTTGCCGCGCCACAGCAACTCCATGCCATCGGCACGCCCGGCATACACAAACAGCGGCGCTGAAATGTCCAGCTTGACGGACTCTCCGGCCTTGACCTGCCGCTTGAACACGATCTCTCCACGGCTGTCCCGGACCGAAACCCAAGCGTCTGCCGACGCGCGCATCACCAATGGTGCATCCTCGGCCACCGCCTTATCCTGGCTGGCCGCAGCAACAGGCATGGAGGTGGACACCAGGGGTTTGACTGCTGCCGACGAGGCCGCCGAGGGGTTGGCAGAAGCCTGATGCATCTCGGCTGAAGCTGGCTGAGCCGCCATCTCGACTGCTTCACTCGCCTGCTCCACGGGCACAGGAGCCGGGGCCCCATCCTGCACCACCTCGGCTGGGGCCGAGGCTTCCGAAGCGGTACCGGGCCACCAGATCAAAGCCACAGAGCCCACCAGCATCAATGCCGCCAGCATCCACACCTGGCGGGAAACGCCATTGCCACGGGACATGCTGCGGCCCCATGACACGGTGCTGCCGGACACCACCGGCTCCACCAGCCGAGGCGAAGCCTGCGACAGCGGCGACGATGCTTTGGGCAATCCAGCGAGCACCGGCGCGGGATCCAATCCCAGATGACGACACATGGCCTGAGCCAACGCACGCAAGAAAGCGGTCCCCTTGAACATGTCGTACTGATCATTTTCAAGCGCCTCGAGCTGGCGCGTCGGAACCTTCAGCGCCACAGACAGGACCGCCAGATGCAGTCCTTTGGCCTCTCGAGCCGTACGCAGCAGCTGGCCCGGACTGGCCGCACGGGAAGGGGTGTCGGTCATGCCAGAGGGATCTTCCATCGAATGCATCACACCACCTTTCAGTTCGAAACGGGTCGAATACGAATGATCTCGGCAGAGCGCTGCTGGGCCATGCGCTCCTGTACTCGGGTACGGTCCTTGACATCTCCGGCCAGCTGACCACAGGCCGCATCGATGTCATCGCCGCGGGTCTTGCGCACCGTGGTCACGATGCCGGCATCCAGCAGGATCTTGGCGAAGGCCTGCACGCGCGCCTGAGGCGAGCGCAGCAAGCCCGACGCCGGGAACGGATTGAACGGGATCAGGTTGAATTTGCAGCGCAGGCCCTGGCGTCCATGGCGCTGGACCAGCTCGATCAGCTGACGGGCATGCTCGGGCTGGTCGTTGACACCGTCGAGCATGCAATATTCAAAAGTGATGAAGTCACGCGGGGCGTGCGCCAGGTAGCGCTCGCAGGCCTGCAGGAGTTCATCGATCGGGTATTTGCGGTTGAGCGGGACCAGCGAATCGCGCAAGGCATCGTTTGGTGCATGCAGAGACACAGCCAGGGCCACTGGGCAATCCTGTGCGAGCCGGTCGATCATGGGCACGACGCCTGAGGTGGAGACCGTGACACGGCGGCGCGAGAGGCCATAGCCGTGGTCGTCCAGCATGACCTTGAGCGCCGGAATCAGGGCCGTGTAGTTCTGCAGGGGCTCGCCCATGCCCATCATCACCACGTTGGAGATGACGCGCTCATCGGTTTGCAGGTGCCTGCGCAAGAAGTGTTCGGCAAACCACAGCTGGGCAAGGATTTCGGCCGTGCCGAGGTTGCGGGAAAAACCCTGGTGGCCGGTGGAGCAGAAGCGGCAGCCCACAGCGCAGCCGGCCTGCGAGGACACGCACAGTGTGCCGCGGTCGTCTTCAGGGATGAACACCGATTCGACGGCGTTGCCGTCACCCACATCAAACAGCCACTTGATCGTGCCGTCCTGCGAGATGTGCTGGCTCACCACCGGCAAGGCGGCAATGTGGGCGGTGGACTTGAGTTTTTCGCGCAGAGACTTGGCCAGATCGCTCATCTGGTCGAAGTCGCTCGCGCCACGCTGGTGGATCCAGCGAAAGAGCTGCGTGGCCCGGAAGCGCTTTTCGCCAAGGCCCTCGCAAAAAACGGCCAGACCTTCCAGATCGAATTCGAGAAGGTTGGCCGTCATGGCAGTGCGCTCTTGAGGATCGCGAACAGGTCGCGAGCCGATCAGCGGCTGTAGACGTTCATGCCGGGGAAGAAGAAGGCCACTTCCACGGCTGCAGTTTCAGGAGCGTCCGAACCGTGCACGGCGTTGGCGTCGATGCTGTCGGCAAAGTCGGCGCGGATGGTGCCGGGAGCGGCTTTCTTGGGGTCGGTGGCGCCCATCAGGTCGCGGTTCTTGGCGATGGCGCCTTCACCTTCCAAAGCCTGGATCATGACCGGGCCGGAGACCATGAAATCCACCAGGTCCTTGAAGAAAGGACGCTCTTTGTGCACGGCATAGAACTGCTCGGCTTCGCCGCGCGACAGGTGCACCATCTTGGCCGCAACGATCTTCAGGCCAGCGGCTTCAAAGCGGGCGTAGATCTGACCAATGACGTTCTTGGCCACTGCGTCGGGCTTGATGATGGAGAGGGTGCGTTCGATCGCCATGATGATTCCTGTATGTGAGTGATTTTGAAAGCGTTTTTGCCCGTTTGGCAAAGCCTCTTATTCTAACCCGAGCGCAAGCGATTGCCGGGCGAGGCCGGCATAAAGCCCCCTGCCCTGACGGGCTCAGCGGCCACGGCCGCCAGTGCGGCGACCGCCTTTGCGCGCGCGCGCCTGGGCCTGCTTTTGCCGGTGGATGCTGTCGGCCCCGATGTAACCCTGGCTGGTGCGAAGGGGGTCTGGCTGCCCACTGCCAGTGTCGCGGGCTGGTTTGGCCCCTCGCCCGCGACCAGTTCCCTGAACACCGCCTTTGCCGCCCCGGTCAGGGCGCCCACGGCCACGCGGAGCGGGTCCGTCTTTGCGCTCGGTGCGCTCGGAAGCCCCTGCCGCCTTCATCAGGGCGCGAATGTCGGATTCATCCAGTTCGAGAAAGGCGCCTCGACGCAAACCGTGCGGCAAGACCATGGCACCGTAACGGATGCGGATCAGGCGGCTGACCGCGTGACCCACAGCCTCCATCATGCGGCGGACCTCCCGGTTGCGGCCTTCGGAAATCGTGACGCGGTACCAGCAGTTGGAGCCTTCGCCGCCGCCGTCTTCGATGGAGCCGAACTGGGCCGGACCGTCATCGAGCATGACGCCGTCCAGCAGCTTCTGCTTTTCCTCTTTGGACAGGGCACCCAGCACCCGTACCGCATATTCACGCTCCAGACCGAAGCGCGGGTGCATCAGGCGGTTGGCGAGCTCGCCCGAGCTGGTGAACAACAGCAGACCTTCCGTGTTCAGATCCAGGCGCCCGACCGACTGCCATTTGCCGTGTTGCAGGCGCGGCAGTTTGCGAAACACACTGGGGCGGTTTTGCGGGTCATCGTGGCTGACGATCTCGCCAGCAGGCTTGTGATACGCAATCACACGGGCCGGTGGCGGCTCGATCCGCACACGGATCGGCTTGCCGTTGACCTTGACCTGATCGCCGTACTGGATGCGCTGGCCAATGTGGGCCGGCTCGTTGTTGACGGAAATGCGCCCCTCCAGAATGAGCTGCTCCATTTCCAGGCGTGAGCCAAGCCCGGCTTGCGCCAGCACCTTGTGCAATTTCGGGGAGTCGGCCTGGGGGGCCAGCACCCGCTTGCCCGGCTCTGCCAGCTCGCCGCCATCGTCTTCGGCATCGAACTGACCGGAAACCACATCCTCCAGGTTCACCGCCTTGTAATGGCCTGAACCGGTGGCGCGACCTGGGGCAGCGGCTGTGTCAGGGGTCGGGCGGTCTTGCGGTTCAGTGTTCATGCTCGGGGTCGGAGGGTTCGGAATCAGGGGCAGGTGGCGGGGGGGCCGTGGCATCGTCGGCCAAGGTGGGCACAGCGGGCTCGAAGGGGATCTCCGGCTCCAGGGGCTCCAGCGCCTCTTCCAAAGACAGCGTGGGCTGTACCGGCCCCTCATCCTCCACCAAGCCGGCCAGCGCCGAGGCCTGGTGGTCGACACTGCTGAGCAGCGGCAACTGGTCCAGCGAGGCCAGCCCCATGTCGTCCAGGAATTGCCGCGTCGTGGCATAAAGCGCAGGACGTCCCACGGTTTCGCGGTGGCCGATGACCTCCACCCAGCCGCGGTCTTCGAGCTGCTTGAGAATTTGGGAGTTGATCGTCACCCCACGGATGTCTTCCATGTCGCCACGGGTGACCGGCTGGCGGTAGGCAATGATGGCCAGGGTTTCCAGCGCGGCCCGTGTGTATTTGGGCGGCTTTTCCGGGTGCAGCCGGTCCAGAAATTCGCGCATCTCGGGCCGGCTCTGAAAGCGCCAGCCGCTGGCCACCGCGACCAGCTCCAGGCCCCGGTTGGTCCACTCCTGTTGCAGCTCGCCCAGCAGCTGTCGCAGGGTGTCCGCGCCCAGGGCATCGTCAAACAGCACCCGCATCTCGCGCAGCGAGAGGGGCTGGGCCGTGCACAGCAGGGCCGCTTCAAGGACACGCTTGGCTTGCGCCGAGTTCATGGTTCTGGTCTTTTCGGGAATGGCGCCTGGCAGCGCACGGTCATGCAGGAATGAGGGGCGGCAGAACCCCGGGCGGGAGGGGCAGCAAACAACCCGTGGCCGCGAGAGTTTCCTGGGGAAACTCAATCTGGCTCATTGTATCGGAGGCCCAGGGCCTGCAGGGCCTGCTGCATGTCCTCGGGCAAGGCCGCCGTCCAGACCTGGGCGGCACCGGTGAATGGGTGCGCAAAAGCCAGGCGCCAGGCATGCAGGGCCTGGCGTTCCATGCCTGCCAGCGACGTCCCGCCGTACAGGCCATCGCCCAGCAAGGGATGGCCGATGTGGGCCATGTGGACCCTGATCTGGTGGGTGCGCCCGGTGTGCAGAATGCAGCGCACCAGGCAGGCCTGCGCGTTCTGATCCAGGCACTGGAAGGTGGTCCGGGCTGTTTTACCCGGTTGACGGGACAGGTCCACCACAGCCATGCGAAGGCGATGGCCCGGATCACGGCCAATGGCCGCCTCCACCACCCTTTCAGGCGTCCCCGGCCAGCCACGGTGGCCAATGGCCAGGTACTGGCGACTGACTTCACGGGCGGCAATCATGCGCACCAGCGCATCCATGGCGGCGCGTGTGCGGGCCACCACCATCAGGCCACTGGTGTCCTTGTCGAGCCGATGCACGATCCCTGCCCTGGGCAGATCCTGCACCACAGGATCCAGGGCCAGCAAACCATTGAGTAACGTGCCCTGCCAGTTGCCAGGGGCCGGATGCACCACCAGACCGGCGGGTTTGTGGATCACGCGCAGGTGTTCGTCCAGATAGACCGTTTCAATGGGCAGATCCTGGGGCACAAAAGCCCGGGACTGCGGCGTCTCCCGCAGCGTGATGAGGACCTGCTGTCCGAGTCTGACCTTGATCGAAGCCTTGGCGGCCACTGCGCCATCAAGCAGCACATCACCGGCTTCGATGCGCTGCTGCAGATAACTGCGCGAGAACTCGGCCACGCAGGCCGCCAATGCGCGGTCCAGCCGCTGGCCGTGCAGGCTGGCATCGATCTTCAGTGGGCGCTGCTCATCCTGCTCGGCGTCATCGCCTGCCCCTTCGTCCAGAAGGTTTTCAGGCAGATCGGTTTCGGGGGCGGTCGATATAATCAATTGGAATGAAAAGCTCTGGGGTATCAAGGATGCGGCGCATTGGATTATCGACGGTTCCCGCTGTGCTGTGCTTGAGCGCGGGACTGCTGCTGACGGCTTGCTCCAGCACGCCCAAAGACATCACCCAAGGCTGGACACCTGAGCGCATTTATCAGGAGGCTCGCGATGAAGTGGCTGCCGGCGCCTGGGACAAGGCGATTGGCCTGTTCGAAAAACTCGAGGGTCGCGCCGCAGGCACCACACTGGCCCAGCAGGCCCAGATTGAGAAGGCCTACGCGCAGTACAAAACCGGTGAAAAAGTCCAGGCTCTGGCGACGCTCGACCGCTTCATCCGGCTGCACCCGACCAGCCCCGCGCTGGACTATGCC
Organism: Burkholderiaceae bacterium; assembly: GCA_964230145.1. Taxonomy (GTDB): domain Bacteria; phylum Pseudomonadota; class Gammaproteobacteria; order Burkholderiales; family Burkholderiaceae_C; genus Limnohabitans_A. The sequence continues at coordinate 6,986 of CAXRGK010000071.1, forward strand.
CTCTACCTCAAAGGTCTGGTCAACTTCAATGACAACCTTGGCCTGTTTTCTGCCCTGATCAACCAGGACCTGTCCGAGCGTGACCAGAAGGCCGCCAAGGAATCCTACGAATCGTTCCTCGAACTGAGCAACCGCTTCCCGGAATCCAAGTACACGCCTGATGCGCGTCAGCGCATGACGTACATCGTCAACTCGCTGGCGGGCTACGAGGTCCACGTTGCCCGTTATTACGCCCGACGCGGCGCCTACGTGGCCGCCATCAACCGCGCCCAGCAGGCCCTGAGCGACTACCAGAACGTGCCAGCGGCCGAAGAAGCGCTGGCCATCCTCGTCTATTCCTATGACGCCCTGGGCATGGCCCAGCTGCGCGATGACACCAAACGGGTTCTGGAAAAGAACTATCCAAATTCCAGCTTCCTGAAAAACCCGTTGATCGGCCGGGTGTCAAAGCCCTGGTGGCAGCTCTGGTGATGGCAGGAGCAGGTCTGCCAGCGCCTGCTCAAACTCCCGCGTGTCCGTGATGCGCCGCATCGGCGGCAAGGCTTTGACCAAGCGCATACCGTAGCCCTTGAGGCTCAGACGCTGGTCGCACACCACCAGAATTCCCCGGTCGGTTTCACTGCGGATCAGGCGACCAGCACCTTGCTTGAGCGTCACCGCCGCTTCCGGCAAGGCCTGGTCCATGAAGACACTTCGCCCTTGTTGCTCAAGCCGCTTCCCCCTGGCCTCGAACACCGGGTCATCGGGTGGCGCAAAGGGCAGCTTGTCGATCACCACCAGTTGCAAGGCATCGCCAGGCACATCAAAGCCCTCCCAGAAAGACGCAGAGGCCACCAGGATGCAACCACCCTGCCCCTGCGTGCTGCCCTCGCGGAAACGCGCCATGAGCAGACGCTTCGGGCTTTGTCCCTGCACCAGCACCTCCAGGCCCAGACCGCTGTCCAGATGCGACTGCAGGAACTCACCGATCGTGCGCATGGCGCTCAAGGTCGTGGTCAGAACCAGCGTGCGCCCGCCAATGCGGTGCGCAGCATCCAGCACGAGACGCGCCACATCCAGCGAGTGCTGACGCGCCCCCGGTGCTGCGATGCCTTCGGGCACATAAAGGGCCGCCTGATGCGCGTAGTCAAACGGGCTTTCGACACGCAAAGTCCGTGCAGCCGTCAGGCCACAAGGCCCTGTGAACCAGCGAAGGCCGGGATCATCCCCCAGGGTTGCGGAGGTGAACACCCAGGCCCGACTGCCCTGCGGCACGGGCTGTGCACCGGACTCCAGCGCCCCCTGAGGCGCAGGCGGCGGTGCGGTCAAGCGTGCAAAAGTCTCGGCCACATCCAGCGGCGCCTGGATGACCCGCAGCGCAGCCGAAACCTCGGCCCAACGCACTGCGTCGTCCGCCCCGGCTTCCTGAAACCGATTGGAAAGCTGGCGCAAGGCCTGGCAGCGTTCGAGCAGCCGCTGAAAATCAGGGGCCAGCTCGGTCACCTGATCCAGGCCCTGACACAGGGCCTCCAATGCCCGCCCCACTTGCTGGAGCCCGGACGCCCATTGCGCATCCTCGATGCCCTGTGGGGCAGCGCCATCCCAACGCAAGCGCGTGGCGCCCCGATGGTGGCCAGCCACCAGACGCCAGTCGCGCGCAGCGTTTTCCAGCTGCTGGCTCAGACCTTGCCAGTCCACCAGACCACGCGCCAGCGACAGGCCAGCGCCCAGCGCATCGCGCGCCAGCTCCAGCAGCTGTTGCGTCGACAACTCCTGCCCAAGAAAATTCACACCGATTTCGTTGAGCTGGTGGGCTTCGTCAAACACCGTCACCCGCACTGTGGGCAACAGCTCGGCCACGCCCGATTCACGCACGGCCAGATCGGCAAAGAACAGATGGTGGTTGATGACCACCACATCAGCCGCCATGGCTTCCTTGCGTGCCAGGTTCACATGGCAGGCCTTGTAGCGGGGGCAATTCGAGCCCAGGCAGTTGTCGCGCGTGGATGTGACCAGCGGCCACAGGCCGGATGTCTCATCCAGCCCCGGCAGCTCGGCCATGTCGCCGCTGCGGGTGACCTGCGCCCATTGCTCGACACGCGACAAGGCCCGTTGCCAGATAGCCTGGCTGGCCTGCGGATGGTGCCGGGCCTGTTCCATGCGATGAATGCACAGGTAGCTGGAGCGCCCCTTGAGCAGGGCCACGCGGACCGGCAAATTGAGCACTTCGGTCAGGCGCGGCAGATCCCGGGCAAACAGCTGGTCCTGCAGCGCCTTGGTGGCGGTGGAAATCAAGGCCCGCTGTCCACTGAGCAGCACCGGCACCAGATAGGCAAATGTTTTGCCCACCCCTGTGCCGGCTTCGACCACCAGGACACCGCCATCCTGCACCGTCTCGGTCACCGCCAAAGCCATATCGGTTTGCCCCGCTCGGGGCTTGAAACCTGGCCACTGCTTGGCCAGCGGACCGCCGGTGGAAAGCGCGTGCCCGACCTGATCGGCCAGCCGACTCAAGCCGGCTCCTTGGGATCCATCAACCAGTGCAAGCGGGCCATCTCGTCGCGCAGGGCCAGGCGACGCTTTTTCAGACGTCGAAGCCGCAGTTCATCCAGTCCCCCCGCGTTCTCGGATGCCTGATCGATCATGGCGTCCAGATCGGCATGCTCGATCTGCAATTCGATCAGGCGACGCTGCGGCGAGCGCTGATCGTGCGTGTCCGCGTCGATCATGGCCGGCGTTCCTGAACTTCCTGTTTTTCACGCAGACGCTCGTCGCGCTGCTGCGTGCGCCAGGCACGTTCCTGGGCATTGAGCTCGAGCTCCTGCGCGCGCAAAGGGTCAAGTGCCGCATGACGGCTGCGCCGCACCTCTTGCAGACACGCGTTCACCGCAAAGCGCTGCCAGCATTCACGCATGCGCGCCGCGTGGTCCTGCTCAATGGCTTCGCGTTCGCGCTGCAGGCGTTCCCGCTCCTGGGCGATCCGCGCAGGAATCTCCTCGGCAGAGGCCCAGACCGAGCTGCACAAGGCCGCCATCAGCAGTGACTGCAACAAGGCCTTCATGTCAGGTGCGTGTCCACGGTGCGGTGTTCGAGTGCCAGGAATTCAGCCGACTGCATTTCATTGAGCCGCGACACGGTACGGGGGAACTCGTGGGACATCGGGCCTTCGGTATAGAGCTGCTCGGGCGGCACCTCGGCCGACATGACCAGCTTGACTCGGCGGTCATAGAGCACATCCACCAGCCAGGTGAAGCGCCTGGCCTCGGAGGCCAGTCTGACCGGCATCAGGGGCACATTGGACAAAAGCACCGTGTGGAACTGCGTAGCGATTTCGAGGTAATCGTTTTGCGAACGCGGACCACCGCAGAGGGTGCGGAAATCGAACCAGACGACCCCGCCAGCGCGTCGGCGGGCCCGGATTTCACGCGCTTCGATGTGCAGCACCGGATCCTCGTCGTGGCCGCTGGCCAGCTGGCTGAAGGCCCGGTCCATCTCGGTCTCGGTCTCGGCCGTCAGCGGCGTCTTGTAGAGGTCCAGCATCTCAAGCGTGCGTCGGCGGTAATCGGTGCCGTTGTCCACGTTAAGGACTTCCATGCGCGCATTGAGCAAGGCGATCGCAGGAAGGATGCGGTCGCGATGCAGGCCATCCGGGTACAGGCCATCGGGCTTGAAGTTGGACGTGGTGACGAAACCCACGCCATTGTCGAACAAGGCCTGCAGCAGGCGATGCAGGATCATGGCGTCGGTGATGTCGGCGACGTGGAACTCGTCGAAGCAGATCAGGCGGTAGCGTTGCGCCATGCGCTTGCCCAGCACGTCGAGCGGGTTGACTGTGCCCTGCATGGCCGCGAGCTCTCGGTGCACCTCACGCATGAACTCATGGAAATGCAGCCGTGTTTTGCGCTTGATGGGAACGGCTTCATAAAAGCAATCCATCAGAAAGCTCTTGCCCCGCCCCACCCCGCCAAACATGTACACCCCTTTGGGGATCTCGGGTTTGCTCAGCAGCTTCTTGATCGGATTGGAGCGTTTGGCCTTGAAAGCACTCCACTCCTGCGCGCATCGCTCAAGCGCCTCGATGGCGCGCAACTGGGCAGGATCGCTCTGGAAGCCACGCTTCTTCAGCTCTTCTTCGTAAACGGCACGAACGGACATGAGTTCTTGAAATCCCTGATCAAATGGGAATGGTCATTGTAGAAGCCGCATGATCGAAAGACATTCGGCCGCGGGGGCGGCCACCTACACCCAACCTC
>CAXRGK010000072.1:0-4581 GCA_964230145.1 Burkholderiaceae bacterium
CGGCAGATCGGACTTCTTGCGCATCTTCATGGTCAAAAATCCAGCGACATCTGGTTGACCGGCGCGCTGGCCTTGCGTCGCTGGGGCTGGCGCTCTTGACCCTGCGCATCGCGGCTGGCGCCAGGCATGCCGCGGCGTGAGCCATGGCGCTCGACCACCGCGGCCTTGGCGGCGCGCACTGACGGCTGGCGTCGCAGCGCGTGCATGCGGGCTTTGGATTCCCGCAGGGCGTCCATGAGTTCGACCGGTGGCACCGCAATGTCTTCGCCTGCACGCACTCCGCAGCGGGCCGCCACATCGGTACCCATGCGCCAGGGCTCGAAGAGCCAGCTGTCGGGCACACGGCGCAGCGCCGGCAGCCACTGGCGCACAAACACGCCATGCGGGTCGTGGTCCAGGGCCTGCTTGATCGGGTTGTAGACGCGGGTGGTGTTGATGCCGGTGGTGCCCGACTGCATCTGCATCTGCGGCCAGTGGATGCCGGGCTCGTAGTCCAGAAACTGTCGCGCCAGCCAGTGCCCCACCGGCTGCCAGTGCAGCCAGAGCGGGTAGGCGGCCACCGACACCAGCATGGCCCGCATGCGGAAGTTGAGCCAGCCCGTCTCGCGCAGCATGGCCACGCAGGCGTCCACCATCGGCCAGCCGGTGCGGCCCTGGGTCAGGGCCTCAAAGTGGGCCGGGTTCCAGTCGGCCTCACGCAGGCCGTCGTAACCGCGGTGCAGGTTGCGCCATTCCAGTTCGGGTTCGCTCTCCAACTTCTGGATGAAGTGGCAGTGCCAGTACAGCCGACTGACAAAGCCTTGCAGTCCCAGGCGATGGCGTTTGGCCTGTGGGGGCAGGGCGGCGAGCTGCTCGCGCGTGGCCTGGACGACCTCGCGCATGCTGACACAGCCCTGGGCCAGGTAGGGCGACAGGCGCGAGCAGGCATCGGGCGCAGACAGCGGTGAGGAGATGCCGCCGCGGTAGCGGGCGGCGCGCTCCAGCAGAAAATCATCCAGCACGGCTTGCGCCCGCAGGCGTCCGCCGCGCTGGCGCTGCGGCGGCTCGAACGGGTCCAGGCCCAGGTCTGCCGCCGTGGGCAAGGGGCGATGGCCCCAGGGCCAGATGGGCGCATTTTCCAGCGCGGGCGTGTGCAGGCGCTGTGGCGTCGGGGCCTGCGTGGCGGCCATGTGCTTTTCCCAGCGCGGCTGCCATTCGCGCCGGTCACGCAGGCGGCGCACCACGCCAAACTGCGGCCACTCGTGCCAGCCCACGCCGTGTGTGCGGCACCAGTTGCCCACCGCCAGATCACGGACATAGGTGAAGCCGTTGCCGGTTTCCTCGTGGGCGTGCACAGCGTCAAACGGGGCCGCTGCGTGCAGGGCGGCCAGCACATCGACGACCTCGCCCACGGCCACATGCAGGCGACTGCCCAGCCGGCGCAGCTGTGCATCGAGCACCTGCAGAGACTCGCACACAAAGCCGTAGTGCTGGGCGGCCGCGTCGGGCTGCGCCCACAAACCGGGCTCGACCACGTACAGGCACAGCACCGGCCCCTGGCGCGCGGCTTCATGCAGCGGCCAGTGGTCCTGCACGCGCAGGTCGCGCTTGAACCAGATGACGCGATAGCCCATGCGGATCAAAGCCTTCAGCTGTTGGCGCGGCGTTTGAGCCAGCGCATCAGGCCGCCGACCATGGGCAGTTTTTCGTACAGCTCTTCGGCTGCGTCCCAGTAATCGCGGTGCAGAGTCACCAGGCCCGCGTCGTTGAACACCAGGTGCGTGCCGCCGCGTACGGTTTGCCAGCGCGTGGTGTCAAAGCGTTTGAAGCGGAAACGGAAATCCCAGACCAGAAAGCATTGCGTGCCCTGCATGATCCGCTCGGTCACGACGAAGTGGGGTGAATCGAGCGACTCGAACATGTGGGCAAAGATGCGCTCGATGGCACTCAGGCCCTGCACCTCATTGAAAGGGTCCTTGAAACGTGCGTCCGCTGCGTACAGTTCGGACAGGCGCGGCAGATCCTGTGGCTGCAGTTTTTCAAAGAACTGCACCAGCTGCTGCACGGCGGCGCTCATGGCGGGCGGGGTGTGGGTCATGGCGTCAGAGTCCGGTGATGCGGCGTACCACCGCAAAGTAAAGTGGGTAGGGCAAGAGGCGCAGCAGCTTCATCAGGCGGGTGAAGCGCTTGGGAAAGTGGACGTCGAACTCGCCCCGTGCCCAGCCCTGCACGATGGCCTGCGCAGCGGTTTCGGGCGTAATCAGCGCAGGCATGTGGAATTCGTTTTGCGCGGTCAGTGGCGTCTCGACAAAACCGGGGTTGATCACGCTCACGCCCAGGCCGCGTGGCTGCAGGTCCAGGTACAGGGTTTCGGCCAGGTTGATGAGTGCGGCCTTGGTCGGGCCATAGGCCAGGCTCTGCGGCAGGCCCCGAAAGCCGGCCACGCTGCTGACCAGGCTGATGTGGCCTTGTCCGCGCGCCACCATGGCGGGCGTGATGGCCGCCAGCACATGCAGCGCGCCCACGGTGTTGACCTCATGGTGGCGCAGCAGATCGGGCAGGTCGATGGCGGTGGCCCGCATGGCGTGGTAGTGGCCCGCGCAGTAACAGACCAGATCCAGCGGGCCAGCGGCCAGTGCTGCCTCGGCGGCGGCCTTAACGGCGGGGCCGTCGCTCACGTCCAGCGGCAGGGCGATGCTGCCCGGATGCTGGTCCGCGAAGGCCTGCAGGGCGTCCATCTTGCGTGCCGAGACGATCACGGTGGCGCCCAGCGCGTGCAGCTGCTCGGCCAACGCACGGCCGATGCCGGTGGAGGCCCCCACCAGCCACACACGTTTGCCGCGCCATTCGCGCAGGGGCGGGTTCAGGCTCATGGGGTCTGTTTCTGGAAGGACAGCGTCACTTCGCCGAGACGAATACCGAACTTGCTCATGGTGGCGCGGTTGAGCATCACGCGCTCGTCGATCAGGTACATCCAGTCGTCAAACTGCACTTCGTACACCTTGCCGTCCACCGGCAAATTCAGCGTGTAGGCCCACTGGAAGGCGTTGCCCACGGCGCGGCCGCTGGCGGTGCCGACCACGTCGTCCGCGGTGCCGGTGTAGCGGCCGTCGGCGTGTTTGGTCAGGTGCCAGATGCGGCGCTCTTTTTTGCCGTCCGAATAGGTGAAGTGCTCGTCGAGCACGCCCTGGTTGCCATCCCAGCGGCCGTCCATGTCGACCGTGAAGCGGCGCACCACCTGGCCGCTGCGGTCCTGGAAGATGCCGTGGGCGATCACCTTGCCGTTGAAGTACTGCGCCAGATCCAGCTGCGGACGCTCGGCAGCGTATGGCTCGATGTTCTGGCTGGCGCAGCCGGCCAGCAGTGCAGTGGTTGTGAAGAGGGCGATCAGCCAGCGGCGAGGGGTTTGGAGTCGGGTCATGGGGCCTCCGCAAGGGGGGAACGGGATGAAGGGGTGATGCGCACGAACGCCAGATAGAGTCCGGCTGCGGCCAGCAATTTGAGCGCGCAGGGCAGCACCGCATAGGCCAGTGTGAGCGCCTGCAGGCCTTCGGGCGTATGGGTGCCAGGCCGGTAGCCCAGCAGGTCGAGCATTGGCAGCGCCAGGCCGGCAGCCAGTGCCAGGTTCAGTTTGCTGGCGAGGTTCCACCAGCCAAAGTAGGCGCCTTCGCGCTGGCCTCGGTCACCTCGCTCGGCGATCAGGCCCGTCAGCATCGCACCGGGCAGGGCCAGGTCGCTGCCGAGCGCCAGGCCAGAGAGCACGCAGACCCACCAGAAGCCCGCCACATCGCCGCTCGCCAGCGTGGCCGCCCACACAAACACGCCCACCGACAGCAGCATGCCCGCCAGCCAGCTGCGCGCCAGACCCCAGCGGGCCACGGCGCGCATCCACAGTGGCATGGAGAGTGCAGCGGCCACGAAGTAAGTGGCCAGGAACAGCGGTTCGTGCGCCGGAGCGTTCAGTCGGTCCTGAATGAAGAACAGCACCAGCGTAGCGGGCACGGCGCTGGCCATGCCGCTGACCACGAAGACCGCCATCAACCGCCTGAACGGTGCATGTCGCCAGGGGTGCAGGAGGTCTTCGCGCAGGGGGGCGGCAGGCACCTCGGTCGATGCGGGTGGCACGGGGCTGCGGCTCCAGGCCCAAAGACCGGCGGCCAGGGCCACCGCAAAGACCGCGACCCATTCGCCCCAGCCCAGAAAGCTGGGCAAAACCGACGCCAGCACCACGCCCACCAGGCCTGCCCCTTCGCGCCAGGCCACGATGCGGGCGCGCTGCACTTCGTCACCGCCCAGCCGCGCCCCCCAGGACTGGTGGGTGATGGCCAGCAAGCTAAAGGCCAGGCAAGTCAGCATGAGCACAGCCAGCAAGGCCACCGGATCACCTGGTCGGGGCCAGGGCGGGAAAAACAGCAGGGCCATGCCCAGCACCAGCAGCAATGCCGAGAACGCCCCAGCCATCAGCACATGGCGTGGCGAGCGGGCAAAGAGGCGGTCGCCCAAGCGGCCTAGCCAAGGGTCGGTCACCGCATCAAACAAACGCGCCAAGAGCAGCACCCCGCCCAGCGTGGCCAGCGACACGCCGTAGCGGCTGGCGTAAAC
>CAXRGK010000073.1:0-2448 GCA_964230145.1 Burkholderiaceae bacterium
GGATCGATTTCTCGCCAAGCCGCGACACGCTGTATCTGCTGGGGGATCTGGTCAACCGCGGTCCCGATTCGGTGGCGGTGCTGCGCCGGCTGATGGCTCTGGACGGTGCAGCGCACTGTCTGCTGGGCAACCATGACCTGCATGCGCTGGCGGTGGCCGCTGGCGTGCGCCGGCCCAGCCGCATGGACACGCTGCAAAGCCTGTTGCAGGCCGATGACCGTGAGGTGTTGCTCGGCTGGCTGCGCCAGCAGGCCATGGCCTTGCAGGCACATGGGGTGCTGATGGTGCATGCAGGCGTGCTGCCACAGTGGAGCGCAGCCGACACCCTGGCCCGCGCCGCCGAACTCGAGGCCGTGTTGCGCGGCCCGGACTGGGTCGGTTTTCTCTCGCAGATGTATGGCAACGAGCCCGCCCGCTGGAGCGACAAGCTGCAGGGGCTGGAGCGGCTGCGGGTGATCGTGAATGCGCTCACCCGCCTGCGCTTTTGTGCGGCGGACGGCACCATGGAGTTCGACACCAAGGAAGGCGCAGACGGCGCACCGGCAGGTTTCATGCCGTGGTTCGATGTGCCGGGACGGCGCACGGCGGGCGATGTGGTGGCGTTTGGCCACTGGTCCACGCTGGGCTGGCTGGACCGTGCGGATGTGATCGCGCTCGACAGCGGCTGCGTCTGGGGCGGTTGCCTGAGTGCGCTGCGTTTGCAGCAGGGTGTCCACCAGCTGTTGCAGGTGCGTTGCCCGCAGACGCAGGTGCCGGGGGTTTGAGCGGGTGCAGTCGCGCGCGGGGGCGCGCTCCCACAGAGGAGAAACTGTGACCCTTGTGGGCGACCGCCGCCGCGGCCGATAGACAAACCCGGGTATAAATCAGGGCTGTGTCTGCCCCCCCGTCTTTCGATCCGCGAGAAGTGCCCGTGGTCGCTGTCGACCACGATTGGCCCGCTGTGCCAGCCGAACGCCTGAATGCACAGGCCCTGCGGGCGCGCTTTGCCATGCCGCCGGTCTGGACCCCCGAAGTGGTGCGCGAGCCCAGATTTTCCGAACGTCCGCCCGCCGATGCTGCTGTGCTGGTGCCGTTGGTACAGCGCGACGACGGCCTGTCGGTGCTGCTGACGCAGCGCACCGCCCATCTGCCTACCCATGCCGGGCAGATCGCGTTTCCGGGTGGCAAGGTGGACGCGCAAGACAGCGGCGTGCATGCCGCTGCGCTGCGCGAAACCCATGAAGAAGTGGGCCTGCATCCACGCCATGTCGAAGTGATCGGCCAGTTGCCGGTGTACATCACAGGCACAGGCTTTCATGTGACGCCGGTGGTGGCGCTGGTGCAGCCACCGTTTGAACTGACCCCCAACCCGGGCGAAGTGGACGCGGTGTTCGAGGTGCCGCTGGCTTTTCTGATGAACCCGGCCCACCACCGCCGACACGCCATGGACTGGCAAGGCCGCCAGCGGCAATGGTTTTCCATGCCTTATCTGCAGACCCTGCCGGAGGCGTCCGATCCGGTCGAGCGTTTCATCTGGGGCGCCACCGCTGGCATGCTGCGCAACTTCTACCGATTCCTGCTGGCCGAGGGCGCAGGACAGGAGACACGATGAGCTTTTTCGCCATCTTTCTGGCCCTGGTGCTGGAACAGGCACGCCCTCTGGGCCGGGACAACCCGATCCACCGCTTGATGGAGTCCTGGACCGGCTGGGTGACCCGCACACTGGACGCTGGCGTACAGCACCTGGCCTGGGTGACCTGGGGCATGACCACCCTGCTGCCGGCGGCGCTGGCTTTGCTGGTGCATGGTCTGCTGGACTGGGGTGTGGGCTGGTTCGCAGCGGCCCTGTGGAACGTGGCTTTGCTCTATGTGACGTTGGGCTTTCGCCAGTTCAGCCACCACTTCACCGACATCCGCGATGCGCTGGACGAAGGCAACGAACAAAAGGCACGCGAGTTGCTGGCCCAATGGCAGCAGGTGCAGGTGGGGGACATTCCCCGCAGCGAAATCGTGCGACATGTGATCGAGTTTTCGGTGATCGCAGCGCACCGCCATGTGTTTGGCGTGTTTTTCTGGTACGCGGTGATGTCGGTCATTGGTCTGGGGCCTGTGGGGGCGGTGGTGTACCGCCTGGCCGAGTATGTGCAGCGCCGCTGGCAACGCGAGCAAGGCACCGACAGCGGCGTGAGCCCGGTGCTGGCCCAGGTGGCCGAGCAGGCCTGGCGCCTGCTGGACTGGCTGCCAGCGCGTGCCACGGCGCTGGGCTTTGCCATCGTCGGCAGCTTCGAAGACGCCATGGACGGCTGGCGCAACCATGCACAGAAGGTCCCGCAGGACAACGATGGCGTGATCCTGGCCGCCACGGCTGGCGCCATCAATGTGCGGCTCGGCGGGGCCGGGCTGAGCGTGCCCGCCGATGCGGACGAACACGCCAGCGTCGCCTCGGGCAGCAGCACCCCGGGGCAACCG
>CAXRGK010000074.1:0-3592 GCA_964230145.1 Burkholderiaceae bacterium
GGCGATGTGCCGCACACCCTGCCTCAGTTTGTGCCGCAGGCGGCCGAGCTGATCGACGTGCTTCGCCCGTATTCGCCGCAGCAGATCGCCGAGCTGATGGACCTGTCGGATGCGTTGTCGGTGTTGAACGTGGCCCGCTACGAGGCCTGGAGCCCGAAGTTCACCGCCAGGAATTCCAAGCAGGCCGTGCTGGCCTTCAATGGCGATGTGTACGAAGGCCTGGACGCCAAAACCCTGAACGCCAAACAGCTCGAATGGGCGCAGGACCACGTCTGCATCCTCAGTGGCCTGTACGGTGTGCTGCGCCCGCTGGACTGGATGCAGCCCTACCGGCTGGAAATGGGCACCAGCCTCAAGAACCCCAAGGGCGCCAACCTCTACAAGTTCTGGGGTTCGCAAATCGCGCAATACCTCAACGAGCGGCTGGCCAGAGACAAGAGTCCGGTCATCATCAACCTGGCTTCGCAGGAATACTTCAAGTCGGTGGACCGCAAGACCTTGCAGGCCCGTGTGGTCGAGTGCGTGTTCGAGGACTACAAAGGCGGCAAGTACAAGGTCATCAGCTTCAACGCCAAGCGTGCGCGTGGCCTGATGGCCCGCTGGGCGATCGAACACCAGGCCAAAAAGCCCGAAGACCTGCTGGCGTTTGACAGCGAAGGCTATGCCTTTGACCAAGCGGCGTCCGAGCCGGACCGCCTGGTGTTCCGCCGCAAACAGGATTGAGCATGTCGAATACCCCCGAACAATCCCAGCTGGGCAAGGCCAGCAGCTACGCCGACCAGTACGACGCCAGCCTGCTGTTCCCGATTCCGCGTCAGCCCAAGCGCGACGAGATTGGTGTGACCGGCCGACCGGTGTTTTTGGGTGCCGACCTCTGGACCGCGTTTGAAGTGTCCTGGCTAAACCCCAAAGGCAAGCCGCAGGTGGCGATCGCGCACTTCACCATTCCGGCCGAGAGCACGCACATCGTCGAGAGCAAGTCCTTCAAGCTCTACCTCAACAGTTTCAACAACAGCCGCTTCGAGTCGCATGACGAGGTCAAGGCCCGTCTGCGCACGGACATCAGCGCCGCCATCTGGCACGGGGGTCCGGTGATGGCCAGCGCTGGCGTCAAGCTGCTGCTGCCCGAGCAGTTCGACGCCGAACCGGTGCACGAACTCGACGGCCTGAACCTGGACCGGCTGGACATCGAATGCACCCGCTACCAACCCGCCCCCGAACTGCTGAGTGCCAACACCCTGGAGGCCCCGGTGACCGAGACGCTGGTGAGCCACCTGCTCAAGAGCAACTGCCTGGTGACCGGCCAGCCCGACTGGGGCAGCGTGCAGATCAGCTACAGCGGTCACCAGATCGATCAGGCCGGACTGCTGCAATACATCGTGAGCTTTCGCAACCACAATGAATTCCATGAGCAGTGCGTCGAGCGCATCTTCATGGACATCTGGACACGCTGCAAACCCACGCAGCTGACGGTGTATGCCCGCTACACGCGGCGCGGTGGCCTGGACATCAACCCCTGGCGCACCAGCGCACCGGGGGCGCTGCCGCCCAATGTGCGCACCGCCCGCCAGTGAACACCCCTGCCGTGCCCTCGCCATCCCCGCTTGACCACATCCGCTCGATCGCGGGCAGCCTCAACCAGAGCTGCGCCTGCTTTTCGCTCGACATGGACGCGCTGCACCAGTCGCTGCATGCCGATTCGGTGCTGTCGGCCTGGTGGCCGCACTGGCAGGACACACATGCCCACTTGTTCGCGGCCTCAGGCCTGTTTGTCAGTCAGACCCAATTGACGGCCATGCAGCAGGCGGTCAAGGTGCTGCACGAGGTCATGACCTCGCCCGCCTGGCGTCAGCACGCACTGGCCGCAGAGCCTGCCCTCCAGCGTGCAGGGCCTCGCGGCGTATTCATGGGGTATGACTTTCACCTGACCGAGTCCGGTCCCAAGCTGATCGAGATCAACACCAACGCGGGTGGGGCCATGCTCAACCTCGCGCTCACGCGGGCGCAGCGCGCCTGCTGCGACGCGGCCAGGGACTGGATGCACACCGCCACCGATGTGGCGCAGCTGGAGCAACGCTGGCTCGGCATGTTTGCGCAGGAGTGGGCCTTGCAGCGTCCGCAGGAGCCCTTCATCCCGCTGCAGGGCCGTGTGCGCACGCTCGCCATCGTGGACGAAGACCCTGCCAGCCAGTACCTGTACCCCGAGTTTTTGCTGTTTCAGGACCTGTTCCGGCAAGCCGGGGTGGATGCACGGGTGCTGGCCCCGCAGGACTTGGGCTGGGTGGATGGTCAGCTGCAACATGCGGGGGAGCGCATCGACATGGTTTACCTGCGCCTGACCGACTTTGACCTGAGCGCGCCTGCGCATGTGGCCTTGCAGCAGGCCTGGGCATCCGGCGCTTGCGTGTTCACGCCCAACCCGCAAACCCACGCGCTGCACGCCAACAAGCGGCACCTGGTGACGCTGAGCGATGCGCAGTGGGCGGCGCAGTTGGGTTTGCCCGGGGCTGCGCGTGCGGTGCTGGCCCGCGTGGTGCCGCAGACGAAGCTGCTCACTGCAGACAACGCCGAGCAACTGTGGGCCGAACGCAAGGGCTATTTCTTCAAACCGCTCTCGGGCTATGGCTCCAAAGCCGCCTACCGGGGCGACAAGCTCACCACCAAGACCTGGGCGCAGATCAGCACGCAAGCCTATGTGGCCCAGGCCCTGATCCCGCCCAGCCAGCGGGTGGTGATGGTGCATGACGAGCGCAAGACACTCAAGGCCGATGTGCGGGCCTATGCCTACAACGGCCAGGTGCAGCTGTTTGCCGCTCGCCTGTACGACGGGCAGACCACCAACTTTCGCAGCGACGGGGGTGGGTTCGCGCCGGTGTTTGTGACGCCGACCTGATGACTGGCGCAGGGGCCGTCAGGGGTTTTCAGTGCAAGCGGGGCACAAGTTGCGCGTCAGTCCCAATTTGGGACTAAAATGCCGCCATGCGAGTCATTGCCGTATCCACCCTTAAGACATTCTGGGAAAAGCCCGGGCGCGGGGACGCACAAGAGGCCTTGAAAACTTGGTACGGCGAGGCATGTCGTGCCGAGTGGAAATCCCCGGGCGATGTCAAGGCGCAATACGGAAACGCCAGCATCGTTGGCAACAACCGCATCGTCTTCAACATTGCAGGCAACAAGTACCGGCTCATCGTCGCCTTTGCGTACCGGATGCAAATCGCCTACGTCAAGTTTGTGGGCACACATGCCGAATACGACAGAGTCGATGCGGCCACAGTGGATCAGTCGTGAGCGTCTAGGAGAACACCATGGAAATCACCCCCATCCGCACAGAAAAAGATTACCGCGCAGCACTGCGCGTGGTGTCAGCGCTGGTGGACCAAGACCCAGCGCCTGACACACCCGATGGCGAACGCCTGGATGTGCTTTCAACCTTGATCGAGGCCTATGAGCGCAAGCACCATCCGATTGATCTGCCCGACCCCGTGGAGGCCATCAAATTCCGCATGGACCAAGCGGGGCTGTCGATCAAAGACCTTGAGCCGATGATCGGGCAGCCGAACCGCGTCTATGAAGTGCTCAGCCACAAACGCCC
>CAXRGK010000075.1:0-2222 GCA_964230145.1 Burkholderiaceae bacterium
CATCGGTGTAGATCAGGCACTCGTCGGCCTTCATGGCCGCGGCCACGGCGACCGCCGAGGTGTCCGAGCCTCCGCGACCGAGGGTGGTGATGTTGCCGGCGTCGTCCACGCCCTGGAAGCCAGTGATGATGACCACCTTGCCGGCCGCCAGATCGGCACGCACACGGGCATCATCAATCGATTCGATACGGGCCTTGGTGTAGGCGTCATTGGTCTTGATGGCGACCTGCCAGCCGGCATAGCTGACGGACGGCATGCCTTCGGCCTGCAGCGCAATCGCCAGCAGGGCAGAAGACGCCTGCTCGCCAGTGGAGGCCAGCATGTCGAGTTCGCGGTTGTAGGCGCTGTCGGCCTTGGCGGGGGCCAGCTCCTTGGCCAGACCCAGCAGGCGGTTGGTTTCGCCACTCATGGCGCTGGGCACCACCACCATCTGGTGGCCGGCACGCGCCCATTTGGCCACGCGCTTGGCGACGTTGCGGATGCGCTCGGTCGAGCCCATCGAAGTGCCGCCGTATTTGTGAACAATCAAAGCCATTTGGATTCGTTTTCGAGAGAAATCAGACCCTGCCGCATGCGCGCAGGCTGCGTATGTCTGGCTCGGGGCGCAGCCCGGCAAAACCTGTCGATTGTACCAACCAAGGGATCTGCACCAGATCGATCTCAACGCGGCGGGAGCGCGCCCCTGCGCGCGAATGCGTGGGAGCGCGCCCCTGCGCGCGAATGCCTTCGGCCGCAGGGGCGGCCTCCTACACGGCTGCGTAGCGCAGCACGGCCCCATTGCGCTCGACGCGACCAGCGCCCACACGCAAGCTCAGGCGGTGTCCGCGCGTGGTGCAATCGGCCAGCTGGGCCTGCAGCTCGCGCAACTGGGCACTGGTGGGCGTGGTGGCGTGCTCGCGTCGCAGCCACAGGCGCAGCACCATGGCCTGCCGGGCGGCTGGCAAACGCTGCAAGGCGGTAATCGAAGGGGGTACGCCCACCTCGTCCAGATCCTGCTGCGCCAGCGCATCGAGCAAGGCCTGGGCCTCGGCCACATGGCGCATGCTGCGGGCAAAGGTGTCCCGAAAACCGGGCAAGGCGACGTCCAGCGCCGGCAGCACGCGCGCGCGGATGCGGTTGCGCGTGAAGCCTTGGTCCAGATTGGTCGGGTCTTCCACCCAGGTTTCGCTACGGGCGCGCAGCCAGTCGCGCAGGTCGGCACCGGCCACCTGCAGCCACGGGCGGTGCCAGCGCAGTCCCAGGCGTTCCCACTGCGCAGGCATGCCGGCGAGGCCCGGTAAGCCACTGCCGCGAGAGAGCGCAATCAGGAGGGTTTCGATCTGGTCGTCGGCATGCTGAGCGACGGCGACATCGGTCAGATCAGGCCATTCGCTTCGCACCGCATCGGCGATGGCCTGATAGCGCGCCTGCCGCGCCGCGTCTTCTGGACTTTGCCCGGCTGCGGCGCGGGCATCCACGCGCCGCACGGCCAATGGCACCGACAGGCGCCGGCAAAGGTCCACGCAAAAGGCCTCAAAGCCGTCGGCCGCATCCTGCAGACCATGGTGCACATGCACCGCCCTCACCTGCCCCGGCCAGCGCTCGGCGCAGGCGATCAGCAGGGCCGTCGAATCGGCGCCGCCCGAGAGCGCCACCGCAAAAGGAAGGCCCGGGCAGAAATCCGCCAGGGCCTCATCGGGGGAGCGTGGCATGCCGCGCGGGCTTACTTGCCCGCCTTGGTGTCGGTGAAGCGGCCGTAGCTCTGCAAGCGCTCGTAGCGGCGATCCAGCAGCTCCCTGGGCTTGAGGTCGGAGACCTGGCGCACGGCGTCAGCCAGCGCGCGCTTGAGGAAGGCCATCATCTGCTCATGGTCACGATGCGCGCCACCCACGGGCTCGTTCACGATCTTGTCGACCAGGTTCAGCGCCTTGAGGCGGTGTGCGGTGATGCCCAAAGCCTCGGCGGCCAGTTCGGCCTTCTCGCCGGTTTTCCAGAGAATGGACGCACAGCCTTCGGGGCTGATGACCGAGTACACCGAGTACTGCAGCATCAGCACCTGATCGGCCACCGAAATCGCCAGCGCGCCGCCGGAGCCGCCCTCGCCGATGATGGTGGTGATGATCGGCACTTCGAGTTGCGCCATCTCGAAAATGTTGCGGCCAATGGCCTCGGACTGACCACGTTCTTCGGCGTCGATGCCGGGGTAGGCGCCAGGCGTATCGACGAAGGTGAACACCGGCAGC
>CAXRGK010000076.1:0-4398 GCA_964230145.1 Burkholderiaceae bacterium
GCCGACGCCCCGCTGCTGATGAACCCCAAGCCGAGCTGGCACAAGTTCAGCTGGATCGCCGAGTTCGTCGCCAACATCCCCACGTACGAGCGCAACACGATCGACACGGCCAAACTCGCCATCGACGCCCGCGAGCATCTGTTCGCCTGGGCCGCTTCCGAAGGGATCGACTTTGACCACCAGCGCAAGGGCATCCGGCACTTTTACCGCGACAAGAACGGCTTTGACCACGCCGGCCAGGTCTCCAAGCTGCTGGCCCAGGGCGGCCTGCCCCGCCGCGCGGTCACCCCCGAAGAGATCAAGGCCATCGAGCCCACCCTGCACGGTCAGTTCTACGGCGGTTATTTCACCGAGAGCGACTCCACCGGCGACATCCACAAGTTCACTTCCGGCCTGGCGCAGGCCTGCGAGCGCCTGGGCGTCAAGCTGCTGACCGGCCACGAAGTGCTGTCCGTGGCCAGCAACGGCAGCACCGCCACCGTGCAGGTGCGCCACGATGGCCAGACCGAAGCCCTGAGCTTTGACGGTATCGTGGTGAGCGCTGGCGTGCACAGCCGCCGCCTGGCCGCGCAGCTCGGCGACCGCCTCAACGTCTACCCGGTCAAGGGCTACTCGATCACCGTCAACATGCCCGACGCCGCCAGTCAGGCCGCTGCGCCGCAGGTCAGCCTGCTCGACGACGAGACCAAGCTGGTGACCAGCCGTCTGGGCGATGACCGTTTCCGCGTGGCCGGCACCGCCGAGTTCAACGGCTTCAACCTCGACATCCGCGCCGACCGCATCGCCCCGCTGATCCGCTGGGTCAACGAATGCTTCCCTGGCATCGACACCCGCAAGGTGGTGCCCTGGGCCGGCCTGCGCCCCATGATGCCCGACATGCTGCCGCGCGTGGCTGCAGGCAAAAAAGCCAACGTGTTCTACAACACCGGCCACGGCCACCTGGGCTGGACGCTGTCGGCCATCACGGCGCACCAGCTGGCCGGGCATGTTGCACAAGGACTGGGCAGCCGCATTCAGGCCTTGTCCGGCATGTCGCCCGCAACGGCCTGAAGCGCAGACATCCATCAACGCAACCACTGAAAAGAAACCATGTTCCGAACCCTGCTGAAATCGAAGATCCACCGCGTCAAGGTCACGCAATGCGAGCTGCATTACGAGGGCTCCTGCGCCATTGACGAAGATCTGCTCGATGCAGCCAACATCGTCGAAAACGAGCAAATCCACATCTGGAACATCGACAACGGCGAACGCTTCGTCACTTACGCCATCAAGGGCGAGCGGGGTTCGGGCATGATTTCCATCAACGGCTCGGCTGCGCGCCGGGCCAGCGTGGGCGATCTGGTGATCATTGCGGCCTTTGCACAAGTGCCTGAAGACCAGCGACCCCAACACACGCCGCAGCTGGTCTTCGTGGATGGGCACAACCGCCAAACCGAACTGCGTCACAAGGTGGCGACCCAGCAGGCACCCGTCTGAGCGGCTCCCTCAGCGGGGCGAACACCGATAATCGGTGCATGCCCCGTCCAGCCGATTTCAGGGTGCTGAGCCTCATCCCGCCGATGACGCAGCTCAACACCCCCTACCCCTCCACCGCCTACCTCACCGGCTTTCTGCGCTCGCGCGGGGTGGCGGCGGTGCAGGCCGACCTGGCACTGGCGCTGGTGCTGCGGCTCATGAGTGGCGAGGGCCTGGCCCAGCTGCGCGATGCCGCACTGGTCTTGCCCGAAGAAGAACGCAGTGGCACGGTCAATTTCTTTCTTGACCACTTCGAACGCTACGCGCAAACCATCGACCGCGTGATCGCCTTTCTGCAGGGACGCGACAGCACACTGGCGCACCGGATCGCCAGCCGCGGCCTTCTGCCCGAGGGCCCACGCTTTTCAGCGCTGGACGCGTACGACGACGAAGAAACCGGCGACCCGCTGGGCTGGGCCTTTGGTGCACTGGGCAGCACCGATCGGGCCAGGCACCTGGCCACGCTCTACCTGAACGACCTGGCCGATGTGCTGCAAGGCGCGGTGGATGAGCGTTTTGAATTCGTGCGCTACGCCGAAAGCCTGGCCGCTGCCCAGCCCACATTTGACCCGCTGGCCCAGGCGCTGGCCGCTCCGCCCAACCTGGTCGACCAGACGCTGGCGGCGCTGACCCTGACCGCGATGGCCGAGCACCAGCCGCAACTCGTGCTGCTGTCGGTGCCCTTCCCCGGCTCCGTCTATGGCGCGCTTCGCATCGCCCAGACCATCAAGCAAGCACACCCCGATGTGTGTATCTGCCTGGGGGGCGGCTTCGTGAACACCGAACTGCGCGAGCTGGCCGAGCCACGCCTTTTTGATTTTGTGGATTTCGTGACGCTCGATGGCGGCGAACGCCCGGTGCTCTCGCTCATCGAGCACCTGCAAGGCCAGCGCAGCCGCGAACGGCTGGCGCGTACCTTTGTGCGGCAGGACGGCCGCGTGAAGTTCATGAACTGGCCCGAGCCCGACGTGCCGTTTGAAGACGTGGGCACCCCCACCTGGGATGGCCTGCCGATTCACGACTACCTGAGTCTGCTGGACATGCTCAACCCCATGCACCGGCTCTGGAGCGACGGGCGCTGGAACAAGCTCACCGTGGCACATGGCTGCTACTGGAAAAAATGCAGCTTCTGCGATGTGAGCCTGGACTACATCGGCCGCTACGAAACCGCCAGCGCCAGCACCCTGGTGGACCGGATTGAGCGCATCGTGGCCGAGACCGGCCAGACCGGTTTCCACTTCGTGGACGAGGCGGCACCACCCAAGATGCTCAAGGCCCTGGCCGAAGAGCTGCTGCGCCGAAACGTGCAGATCAGCTGGTGGGGCAATATCCGCTTTGAAAAAACCTTCACGCCCGAGCTGAGCGAACTGCTGGCCCAAAGCGGCTGCATCGCCATGTCCGGCGGGCTTGAAGTCGCCTCCGACCGCTTGCTGGCGCTCATGCAAAAAGGCGTCACAGTGGACCAGGTGGCCCGCGTCACGCGCGGCATGGCCGACGCCGGCATCCTGGTGCATGCCTACCTCATGTACGGCTTTCCCACCCAGACCCTGCAGGACACGGTGGACGCTCTCGAATACGTGCGCCAGCTGTTTGAAAACGGCTGCATTCACAGCGGCTTCTTCCACCGCTTTGTCTGTACCGTGCATTCGCCCGTGGGCCTGAACCCCGAAGCCTATGGCGTGCAGCTGGTCCCGCTGCCACCGGTCACCTTTGCCAAGAACGACATCGGGTTCATCGATCCCACACCCATGCACAAGGGTGTGGACCATGATGTGTTGGGCAAGGGTCTGAGAAAGGCCATCTACAATTTCATGCACGGGGTCGGGCTGGACCAGGACGTGCGTGACTGGTTTGAATTGCCAAAGGGCCTGTGTCCGAAACCAACGGTCAAACGCCATCGGATCGCGCAAGCCCTGAGTTTCTAAAGACAGCACTCCCTTCGAATATTGATAATAAGGTCCTCTAAAAAAGAGGACCGCATGCCACGTTCAAACGCATCAACAGAACACACCCGTGTTCTGAACACGCTTGCCTCCACTGGGTGGCTCCCTGCCTCTTTGCGGGGAGAGCGAGACCAGCTTTTTCTGACCTACCTCGCCATGCTGGCGCTGGCCAACGCGGCTTTTGCAGCCATTTCATGGAGTGTCGGGTACCTTGAAGGCATCTGGCTGCATGCATTCGGGCTTCTGGGCAATCTGGGCATCGTCTGGTTGCGCTGGCGCGGACATGCCTTGCAGGGCCTGGTCCGTGCCACGCAATGGGCGCTGCTGCTGCAGGCGCTGGCACTGGCCTGGAGCAGTGGGGGCATCTTCTCTCCCATGCTGGGCTGGATGTCCTGGGCCTCCTTGCCTTCGGTGATCGATCGGTCTGCGCGCAAAGCTCGTTTGTGGATCCTCAGCATTGCCCTGCTGATTGTTGGCTTGTACCTGTATGCCTGGTTCGGCCATGAAGTCATGCTGGGCGTTCCGCCAGCCATGCTGGTTCACTGGCATGTTCTGGTAGCCCTGCTGATTCTGGCCGTACAAATGGCTTTGCTGCACCGCTTTCAGCATTTGCGCGCACGACGCCTGGAGCGCATGCATCACCATGCACAGCTGTTGCAGCGCATGCGTGACGATTTGATCCACAGCCAAAAACAGAAAGACATATTCGTGGCTTCGGTCAGCCATGAGCTGCGTACTCCCATGAATGCCATCCTGGGACTGGCTGATCTCATTCACCATGACAAGCGCTTGCCGCAGGACGTACGAACCCAGATCGAGAACATCCAGAAATCCTCAGAGCACCTGCTGATGATCATCAATGATCTGCTTGACTATTCCCAGATCGAGGCCGGGGGCCTGCGCATCGTGAATGAGGCTTTTGATCTCCATGACACACTGC
>CAXRGK010000077.1:0-3576 GCA_964230145.1 Burkholderiaceae bacterium
GAGCAGGTTGGAAATCGCCCGCAGGGTGGTGGTTTTGCCTGCGCCGTTGCCGCCCAGGATGGCCACGATGCCCTGCTCGGGCACCTGCAGCGACACGCCCTTGAGCACGAGGATCACGTGGTTGTAGATGACCTCGATGCCATTGACGTTCAGAACGATGTTTTTCGTGCTCATGATGGTGTATGTCCTTTTGAACCAACTGAAAGAGCCGCACGCGGGTCTTTCAGTTGGCGGCCCGTGAGGGCCGCTGCCCCTCCCGCTTGGCAGGAGGGGGTGGGGAGGTGCGATCAGGACTGGCAGTCTGCCGGGGTGCGGCGTGTCAGCTTCTTCTCGGCAGCGTACTTGTCGGCTGCGGCCTTGACCATCGGCTTGATGATCATTTCGTCGGCCTGGTACCAGTCGCTGCTGAATTCCCACTTGCTGCCGTTCCAGGTGTGGATGCGGCCCCAGTTGGCGCCCATGTGGTCCTGGCAGCTGGTGGAGACAGGGCGCATCACGCCCTTGAAGCCCAGCGCGTCAAGCTTGGCCTGGGTCAGGTCCAGGTTTTCCAGGCCCCAGCGCACTTGTTCGCCCGTCATGACCTTGCCTTTGCCGAAACGCTCCTGGGCACGACGCACGCCTTCGACGGCGAACATCGCACTCAT
Organism: Burkholderiaceae bacterium; assembly: GCA_964230145.1. Taxonomy (GTDB): domain Bacteria; phylum Pseudomonadota; class Gammaproteobacteria; order Burkholderiales; family Burkholderiaceae_C; genus Limnohabitans_A. Next base: position 645 of record CAXRGK010000077.1, read on the forward strand.
GGCGCCGCGCACGTAGAGCACCTGACCCACTTCGTCCTTCGGGCCGGTGCCCTGGCCCTTGCCATGCACTTTTTCGAGGATTTCCTTGACGAAAGCGGCGTTCGGCTCGGCGCCGTGCTGCATGGTGATGGCGTTGTAGCCCTTGGCGCCTTCGCCGACGTCCTTGACATCGGGCTCTGCACCGGCCCACCACACGCCGTAGATCTTGTCACGCGGGTAGCCAGTGGCCTGGGCTTCCTTGATCAGGGTGGAGTTCATCACACCCCAGCCCCAGTTGACCACATAGTCGGGGCGGTCGCGACGGATCTGCAGCCAGGTGGATTTCTGCTCCACGCCGGGGTGGGTCACAGGCAGCAGGCTCAGCTTGAAGCCATGCATGCTGGCGCGTTCCTGCAGGATCGGGATGGCTTCCTTGCCGAAGGGGCTGTCATGGTAGACCAGCGCGATGTGCTTGCCCTTGAGCTTGTCAAAGCCGCCGTTCTTCTTGGCGATGTCCTGCACGATGATGTCACCGGCCACCCAATAAGTGCCAGCGATAGGGAAGTTCCACTTGAACACGCCGCCGTCCTGCGACTCGCTGCGTCCATAACCTGCGGTGATCAGCGGGATCTTGTCGTTGGGCGCTTTTTCGGTCAGGGCGAAGGTGATGCCGGTCGACAGCGGCTGGAACACGGTGGCGCCCTTGCCTTTGAGGCGTTCGTAGCATTCCACGCCGCGGTCGGTGGCGTAGCCGGTTTCGCACTCTTCAAAGCTGAGTTTGACGCCGTTGATGCCACCACGTGCGTTGACCAGTTTGAGGTAGTCCACGTAACCGTTGGCAAAAGGCACGCCGTTGGGCGCGTAGGCGCCGGTGCGGTAGACCAGGACCGGGAAGAACTGTTCCTTGGCCTGGGCCGTGGCCACAGAGGGCACCAGGGCGCTGGACAGGCCGGCAGCAGCCACCACGGTGGCAAGAGCGAGTTGACGAAGCTTCATGGTTGTCTCCTAGGGTTGGTTTGAAGCACGAGGGAAAATCAATGCGGGAAAGGCCACAGGCGAAGCTTTTGCTTGCCAATCGACCAGAGCTTGGCCAGGCCGTGAGGTTCCACGATCAGGAACCAGACGATCAGGGCACCGAAGATCATGTATTCGGTGTGCGACACAGTGGCCGTGGAAATTTCCGCTCCGAACAGGGCGCCAACGGCAGGCAGGAACTGGTTCAGGAAGATGGGCAGCACCACGATGAAGGCCGCACCAAAGAAACTGCCCATGATCGAGCCCATGCCGCCGATGATCACCATGAACAGCAGCTGGAACGAGCGATCGATCGAGAACGCGGCTGGCTCCCACGAGCCCAGGTGCACAAAGCCCCACAGCGCGCCGGCCACGCCGACGATGAAGGAGCTCACGGCAAAGGCGCTGAGCTTGGCGTACATGGGGCGGATGCCGATCACGGCAGCGGCCACATCCATGTCACGAATGGCCATCCATTCGCGACCGATGGCGCTGCGCACCAGGTTCTTGGCCAGCAAGCCGAACACCACCAGAAAGCCCAGGCAAAACAGGTATTTCTCCACTGGGGTATCGATCGTCCAGCCCAGCACGCTGAGGTTGGACACCGAGACCGAGCCCGAGGCGTTGTTGTTGGTGAACCAGCCCACCCGCAGGAAAGCCCAGTCGCAGAAGAACTGCGCCGCCAGCGTGGCCACGGCCAGGTACAGGCCTTTCACGCGCAGGCTGGGAATGCCGAAGAACATGCCCACCAGCGTGGCAAAGAATCCACCAGCCAGAAGCGCCACGATCAGTGGCATGCCATCGATGCGGATGTAGGTGTTGTAGGCCATGTAGGCGCCCACCGCCATGAAGGCGCCCGAGCCCAGCGAGATCTGACCGCAGTAACCCACCAGGATGTTCACTCCCAGAGCGGCCAGCGACAGGATCAGGAAGGGGATCAGGATGGCCCGAAACAGGTATTCGTCCACCAGGAAGGGCACGCCGATCGCGGCAAAGGCGATGATGGCCAGGATGGCCCAGCGGTCCTGCGCAATGGCGAAGATTTGCTGGTCGGCGCGGTAAGAGGTCTTGAACTGACCGTTTTCTCTGTAAAACATGATGTATCCGTTCGTCCTGAGCTTGTCGAAGGGCTTAAACGCGGTCGATGATTTTTTCGCCGAACAGCCCTTGCGGCCTGAACAGCAGGAACACCAGCGCGAGCATGTAGGCAAACCAGATTTCGATGCCGCCGCCCACCAGCGGACCCAGGTACACCTCGGAGAGCTTCTCGCCCACGCCGATGATCAGGCCGCCGATGATGGCGCCGGGCACCGAAGTCAGGCCACCCAGGATGATCACGGGCAGGGCACGCAGGGCCACCGTGGTCAACGAGAACTGCACGCCCAGCTTGGAGCCCCAGATGATGCCGGCCACCAGCGCGGTGATGCCGGCCACGCACCAGACGATGACCCAGATGCGGTTGAGCGGGATGCCGATCGACTGGGCGGCCTGGTGGTCGTCGGCCACCGCGCGCAGGGCGCGACCCGTGCCGGTCTTCTGGAAGAACAGCGACAGCGCGGCCACCAGCACGGCGGCGATCAATGCAGCCACCACGTCTTCCTGGTTGATCAGCACGCCGCCTTCGAACACGTTCTCGAACAGGAAGATCGGGTCCTTGGGCATGCCGACGTCAATCGGGTAGATGTCGCTGCCGAAGATGGTCTGGCCGAAGCCGTCGAGGAAGTAGGTGATGCCCAGCGTGGCCATCAGCAGCGTCACGCCTTCCTGGTTCACCAGGTGGCGCAGCACCAGGCGTTCGATCAGCCAGGCCAGGATGAACATGCAGCCGGCGGCGATGAAGAAGGCGATGATGTTCGCCAGCAGTTTGCTCTCCAGCCCCAGCCACTGCGGAATCCATTCCGAGAAGCGGGCCATGGCCAGGGCGGCGAACAGCACCATC